>JALZLY010000326.1 GCA_030858465.1 Deinococcota bacterium | reverse complement strand
ATTTCTCTCTTTGAGGAACTACCCAGCACGCCCCTTAGCTTCACCTTCGACAACGGTAAGGAGTTCAGCAAGCATGGCGAACTCAGCGAGACGCTTGATGTTCCCTGCTTTTTTGCCAACCCCTATGATTCTTGGGAACGTGGCTTGAACGAGCACACCAACGGGCTCTTAAGGCAGTTCTTCCCAAAGAAAACCGACTTTACCAAGGTCGCGCCACGGGAGCTTAGCCATGCCGTCCATCTTATCAACCAGCGACCGCGCAAGTCGCTTGACTACCGGACTCCTCATGAGGTAATGTTTCCTGGACATCAGGATCGTTGCACTTCAGCCCTGAATAGGCCAGCTGAACCATAGGAAGGGAAGAGTGATCATGTGCTGAGTCGGGAAGCGCAGGCGGGCGGGAGGCCAATTCCTCCAAAGGACTGGCTGCCAGGGCTGAAAGAAAACTGGCAGACCGACATAGTTTCGGGGCTCATCATCTTTCTCATCGCGTTGCCGCTGTGCCTGGGCATCGCGATCGCCTCGGGCGCTCCTCCGATCGCCGGCGTGATCTCCGGCATCATCGCCGGGACGCTCGCCAACTTGCTGTCGGGGTCCTACGTCACCATCAACGGTCCCGCCGCAGGCATGATCGTGATCGTCCTCGGGGCGGTTACCGAGCTGGGCTTCGGCGGCGCCCTGGCGGTCGGCGTCGTGGCCGGACTGATTCAGATCGGGCTGGGCCTGGCAAAGTCCGGCAAACTCACCGGTTTCTTTCCCCTCTCGGTGGTGCACGGGATGCTCGCGGGCATCGGGCTGATAATCATGGCGGGCCAGATCCACCTCGTCGTCGGGCACGCGAACCCCCGCGCCCACGGCTTCCACATCCTCACGGAGATCCCGCCCAGCCTCGCCAACCCCGTCGTGGCGACCACGATCGTGGGTGTGGCTGCGATTCTCGTCATGGTGTTCTGGCCACGTCTCGGCAAGGTCGCCTCCGTGCTCCCGGCTCCACTGATGGCGGTCGTCATCGGCACGGTGATCGCCCTGGTCACCGGCGCGGGGCCCCGCATCGACCTCGCCGGCGGCTTGCTCCAAGGCTTCCACCTCCCCGACTTCTCCGCCTTGCTTTCAGCCGCGGCCGTGAAATGGATCGTCCTCTACGTGTTCGTCGCCAGCCTCGAATCGCTGCTGACGACCGAAGCGGTCGACAAACTCGATCCCTGGAAACGGCGCTCGAACATGAACAAGGAGCTGATCGGCAAGGGCGTCGGCAACGCCGTCTCGAGCGCCATCGGCGGGCTACCGATGATCGCGGAGGTGGTGCGCTCCAAGGCCAATATCCTCTCTGGCGCGCGCACGCGGTGGTCGAACTTCTTCCACGGCGTCTTTCTGTTCCTGTTCGTGCTGGCGGTCCCGGGGCTCCTCGAGCTGATTCCGTTCGCGGCCTTGGCCGGGGTCTTGATGGTGGTTGGCTTCAAGCTCGCCCACCCCGCTGATTTCAAGCACGCCTGGGACATCGGCAAGGTTGACTTCGTGCTCATGTTCGTCACCGCCTTTACGGTCTTGCTCACCGACCTACTGATCGGCGTCGCCACAGGCATCGTGCTCGGGATCTTGTACGCCATGGTCAAGGGGGTAGCGGCAGGCAACCTCTTCAAGCCTCGCGTGAAGGTCACCGAAGAGGGTGAGCAGGTGACCGTGCAGTTCAGGGGGGCGCTGGGCTTTCACAACTTCATCCCCGTGCGCAGCGTGCTCGACGACATGCCACGTGGCCGGACGGTCCTCCTCGACTTCACCGGTGTCCATTACATCGACCCAACGGTGTTGGAGCGCCTGCACGATTTCGAGATCGACTACGCCCAGGACGGGGGAACTGTCCGGCGCATCGGCGACATCGAGCTGCAAAAAGGTCCGCACCCGTTCTCCACGCGAACCGTCCCCAAGGTCACGGTCTGATGCCCCCGGGCGGGAGCCGTTCGGTAGCGTCATGACCCTCGCGAGCGAACCGCGACGCGGGAGGCGGTCATGGGCATCCTGAGCGCCATCGTCTGGACGCCGCTGATCGGCCTGGTCGTCATCTTGCTGCTGCCGAAGGACAGGCCCGCCCTGGTGCGCGCTGTGGCTCTGGCGACCGCCGGGATAACTCTGCTGTGGTCGTGGGCTCTGTTGGCAGGTTTCGATCAGGCCGCTGCGAACCCGCAGTTCGCCGAGTCTCGCCCCTGGATCCCCGAGCTCGGGATGACCTACACCCTGGCGGTAGACGGGCTGTCTTTGCCCCTCATCTTGCTGACGACGCTCCTGGTGTTCGTTGCCCTGCTGGCGTCCCAGCACATCACGCGCAGCCCCAAGGCCTTCTACGCGTGGATCCTGCTCCTGGAAACCTCGTGCCTGGGGGTCTTCGCGGCGCGCGACTGGTTCCTCTTGTACGTGTTCTGGGAGATCGCCCTGGTCCCAATGTTCTTTCTCATCGGCTTGTGGGGCGGCGCTCAGAAGGAGCGCGCCACGATGACCTACTTCTTGTACACCCTGGGTGGCTCGATCGTGATGCTGATCGGCATCCTGGCTGTGTATCTGGCAGCGGATCCGCACACCTTCGACATGGATGCCCTCCAAGCCACGAGCACCGGTTGGACTACGAGCTTCCAGGTCGGGGCCGTGCTCGCGTTGCTGGCCGGGTTCGCGGTGAAGATCCCGATCTTCCCACTGCACGGCTGGCTGCCCCTTGCGCACGTCCAGGCGCCTGCGCCGGTCAGCATCATCTTGTCGGGAGTGATGCTCAAGCTCGGCGCCTACGGCCTGCTCCGCTCGGCCGAGATCCTTCCCGCAGGGATCGGGGCGCTGGCGCCGCTGTTGTTCGCTCTCGGTCTCGTCAACATCATCTACGGCGCGCTGCTGGCGTTCAGACAGCGCGATCTCAAGGCGATCGTGGCATTCAGCTCCATCAGCCATATGGGCTTCGTGGTGCTTGGCATCGCCGCGCTGAACTACACGGGCTTTTCCGGGGCTGTCTTCATGATGGTCGCCCACGGCATCACCACCGGGGGTCTTTTCTTGTTGAGCGGTCTGCTATACGAGCGTACCAAGACCCTTGCGCTCGAGGACATCGTCGGTGCGGCCAGCCGTATGCCAGGGTTCAAGGCGGTGTTCACCCTGATCCTCCTCGCTTCGATGGGCTTGCCGGGCCTAGTCCAGTTCCCCGGCGAGGTGCAGGTGCTGATCGGAGCGTTCGCAGGTTTCGGCCTCCCCGTGCTCATCGCGGCCCTCGGTATTCTCATCGTTGCAACCTTCACGCTGCGCATCATTGGCGGAGTGCTCTCCGAAGATACGAGGAGTCGCTGGTCGGACCTGTCGGATCTGCGCGGCGCCGAAGTTGTGGCGGTCGCCCCCCTCGTGGCCCTCACCGTCATCCTGGGCGTGGCCCCGGGGATCGCGCTCCGCGTGTCGCACAGCACGATCGAGATGCTCATAGCGTGGATCGGATGAAAAGATGAGCGAACCGGGTGTGCACGAGCGGCTCTCCCCCCGTGAACAGCTCACCGAAGTCGTCGCGCATCTCGGTCACCTGCTTCCGGGCCAGGGGCCGATCGATACCTTCGTCCATCACAACACGCTGCACGGCCTGCAGCACCTTCCCTTTGACGAAGCGGTTGCGGAAGCCGAGGCGTTCTTCGGCGCCCAGGGCTATCTGCCCGTGACGGTGATGCGCGCTCACTATCGCACCGGACGTATCAGCGACGCCGACCTCGACGTGGTCCTAGCCGAGAGTCCCAAGTTCGCCGCTGGGGAGGTCGTCGGCACCGTCGGGGGCAGCGCGGTCACCACCAAGGACATCGGCAGGCTGCACCTGCTTCACGGGGTCAATGCGCTCGATCCTGCGACGCTCCGCTTCCTCGTCTTCGAGCGCGAAGCGACTCGGCGCTGGGTCGACGACCTCCCCCTGACGGTTGAGTCGCTCGCTCTGGCAAAGGCGGGACAGGAGCTGGCCGCCAGCGCCGACCGGGTCGGCCGCGAGCTCACGCTCGGCGCCTGGCTGGGGGAGCTGCTCGGGCTGGACATCGCCGCGGCGGTGAACGCCGAAGCGTCTCAGGACCTCGTTGACGGGCGTACGCCCGACAAGAGTGTCACGGCCCTGCTCGGCCGACTCGGGGTTCCGGAGGCGCGCACGTCCGGCTACCTGGGCCTGGTCGATCTGGCGCTTGGTGGGCTGCTGGCTGCGGATCGAGACCGGGCGCGCCGGGTATGGCTCGCGGCCGAGGCCCGGCTGGTCGAACGCGTGGCCCGGCGTCAGCTGGAACTGCCGGGAAGGCTCGACGCCCTCGAGCGGGGTCTGCGCGCCGACCTCGAGGCTTACGCGGTCACCGCGTTGTGGACCGCATGCGTGGCGTCGTTTGGCCTTGCCGACCCGCTGTCGCCTACCGACCCGCGCACGCTCGAGCTGCGCGATCCCGATGCCTCGATCGACCGCCTCGGCGAGCACTTCGGCGCGCTCCGGAGCAGCGAAGGCTTCGACGTGCCGCTCGAGCCGGACGAGCGTGCCGAGGTCGAAAGCGCGCTCCTGGCTGAGTTGGAACAGCTGCGGGCGCAGGTCGCAGCGGATCCGGCTCGAGCTCAAGACGCCGAGCTCCGGGAAGCTGCCAGTGCGGCATGGTTCGCGCTCAACGAGTTGGGCGAAAGCTACGGCCGCACGGGCTTCGAGGCCCTTCAAGCGCTTGCTCGGCTGCGACCCGGCGGCGCCGTGGCTGCGGCAGCACGACGTGTCGCGCCCAGGGATCCGGGCGAGGCCGTGCGCGCGCACGCTCAGGCCGTCCTCGCTTCGGACCTATCTCGCTTCGGACGCGACCTCACGCACGCGGACCTGCTGGCGAGATTGACCGGGGCGGACGTCACCACGCTGGTGAACCGCTACATGATCCGCCTCTGCGCAGCTTTCCTCGACCTCGGACAAGCCGCGTGGCGGGCTCCGGACCGCCCGCTCGGTTTCTACGGCGCCTGGCGGTCCTCAGTGCAGCATGATCCCACCCTCGCCATCGCCGGGGTGCGCGGATGGCGCGCCGAGCTCGCGGAGCTCCCGGACGATCCTGCCGAGACAGTCATGCTCCAGCTCGAGCGCCTCGGCGTCGAGCCGCAGGACCACTACGTCTATCTCGGGCGCATCCTGACCAAGCTGGCCGGTTGGGCCGGAATGATGAACTGGTGGGCCTCCAACCCCGCCTTCGCCCCGCAGCAGGGTCGTCCCACCGATCTCCTCCAATATCTGGCCGTCAGGCTCACGGTCGAGCTGGCGGTGGTGCGCCAGGGCTGTCAGCAAGCTCTGGGCGTCGCCGACCCCCACGTCGGCACCGTCGCCGCACGGCTGCGCCCGGCTGCGTTCGAGTACTACGTCCGCAGCGAGCTTCATCGCGGCCTCTTGCCGGCTATCTTGGCGCATGAAGCGCACGACCTCGAGCGCAAACGTGGACTGAGCGACCAATGGGAGACACTGGCTCAGCAGGCGTGGATCTGGAGCCAGCACCTTGAAGCGGCCGCGAACCGTGAAGTGGCCGACAAGGCGTGGCGGCTGTTCCGCCTCGCGCAGCTCGCGGGCTGGTCGGCGGGCGAGATCCGGCTGCTGTCGCCAGCGACCAGGGACCGCCTCCTCGCCGTCCTCGATTCCTGGCCCGAGCAGGCGCATCGCCCGCTGTGGCTGGCGGCCTTCGAGCGCCACTACCGTGACGAGATCCTCGCTGCACTGGCAGCCAACCGTGGCCTGGGCCGCTGGCAGGTTCGCGACCGGCGGCCGAAGGCTCAGGTCGTCTTCTGCATCGATGAGCGCGAGGAGTCCATGCACAGGGCCTTTGACGAGCTCGATCCCGAGCACGAGACCTTCGGCGCGGGCGGCTTCTTCAACATGGCGATGGCCTTTACTGGTCTCGACGACCACAACGGCGTCCCGCTCTGCCCTGCGGGCGTCGTCCCCACGAACCGCGTCAAGGAAGTGCCGCGCGAGGACGAGGCTGCCCTTGCTGCCGGCGAGGCGAGGCACAACCGCCGCTTGTGGCGCGAGACCTCAGAGAACACCTACTGGGAACTCAAGCGCAATGCGGTCTCCGGTCTGTTCCTCACCCAACTCGTGGGACTGGTCCAGTCACTTCCGCTCGCCGGCCAGGTGCTCGCGCCATGGCATTGGAGCGAGCTCACGGAACGCCTCGACAAGTGGGCCATTCCAAGCCCGGCCACCCAGCTGACGGTAGCTGCGGAGCAGCATCCCAGGCTCGGTTTCACGCTGATGGAACAGGCAACGCGGATCGAAACGCAGCTGCGCAACATCGGGCTTACCCACCACTTCGCTCGCTTGGTCGTGTTCGTCGGCCATGGCTCGTCCTCGCTCAATAACCCCCACGAGTCCGCGCACGACTGCGGGGCCTGCGGGGGCAAGCACGGAGCGCCCAACGCGCGTGCGTTCGCCGCCGTGGCCAACCGGCCAGCGGTGCGCGAGGAACTCTCGCGGCGCGGCATCGACATCCCCAACGACACCCACTTCGTCGGCGGGGTGCACAACACCGCCAGCGACCGGAACCGCTTCTTCGACACCCAAGACATTCCAGAGACACACCGTGACGAGTGGCAGGCGCTGCGCACGAACCTCGACGAGGCCCGCGCCCTGTCGGCCCGGGAACGGTGCAGGCGCTTCGACTCCGCTCCCAAGACATCGTCGCTGAGCCGCTCCGTCAGACACGTTGAGGGTCGTGCGCGCGACTTGTCGCAGGTGCGCCCTGAATGGGGGCACTGCACGAACGCGGTGGCCGTCGTCGGCCGTCGCGCCCTCACACAAGGACTGTTTCTCGACCGCCGTACCTTCGTCATCTCCTACGATCCCGCCGGCGACCCCGACGGATCGATCGTGCAGCGCATCCTCCTCGCGATGGGGCCGGTGGGGGCGGGCATC
Organism: Deinococcota bacterium; assembly: GCA_030858465.1. Lineage (NCBI taxonomy): Bacteria > Thermotogati > Deinococcota > Deinococcota bacterium. Next base: position 9,533 of record JALZLY010000326.1, on the reverse strand, counting down.
AACCTCGAGTACTACTTCTCGACGGTCGACAATCGCCGCTTCGGATGCGACACGAAGGTGCCGCACAACGTCACCGGCTTGCTCGGAGTCATGGAGGGAGCGGCGAGCGACCTTCGCACCGGTTTGCCGAAGCAGATGGTCGAACTGCACGAAGCCATGCGCCTGCTCCTAATCGTCGAGTCGCCGTTGGCGGTGCTGGGACAAATCCATGCTTCGCAACCCGGGATCGCCCAACTGCTCGACAACGAATGGGTGCATCTCGTAGCCGTCGATCCCGCCGACGGCCGCTTCCACGTGTTCGTCCCTGGGCGCGGTTTCGAGGCCTGGGCGGGAGAGCCGGCGGAACTCCTTGTCGTGGCGAACTCCTTTGAGTACTACGGGGGCCGCACGACGTTTCTACCGCCCGCGCGCATCGGAGCCGAGAGACTGCGATGACGGCGTTCGAACTGCTCGTCATGGCGATTCCGGGCTTGCCCCTTGCCGCCGCCGCACTAGCGACCGCCGATCGCGTGTCGGGCGGCCGGCTGCTGGGAGCACGGCTCCTCGCGCGTGTTGCGGTCTGGGGGGTGGGGCTGTCGGCCGCAGCGGCCACGGTCGCGGCCGTCGTCACCTTCGCCGATCCCGCGCCCCGGCTCGTCGTCTTGGGGACTTGGCTGCAGACCGGCTCGCTCCAGGTCGACCTCGGCTTGCTCCTCGATCCGCTCTCCGCGGTGATGGCGCTCACCGTTGCCGGACTGAGCTGGCTCGTCGCCCGCTTCTCCGTCAACTACCTTCACAACGAAGTCGGCGTCGGGCGCTACTTCACCATCTTGCCGCTCTTTGTCGGCGCGATGCTGTTGCTCGTTCTCGCCGAGAACTATCTCCTGCTCTTCGTGGCCTGGGAAGTCGTCGGAGCCTGCTCCTACTTGCTGATCGCCTTCTACCGCGATCGCAACTCGGCGGTCGATGCCGGCACCAGAGCGTTCATTCTGAACCGCATCGGCGACGCGGGGTTGCTCGCGGGGATCTTCCTGCTCGCAGTCCACTATCAGGTGCTGAGCTTCTCGGTGGTGCTGGCATCGCCGCTGCCGGCAGCGACGGCGACGGCCGTGGGCCTGTGCTTCTTGATCGGTGCTACCGGCAAGTCGGCCCAAGTCCCGCTGGGTGGGTGGCTGGCGCGGGCCATGGAGGGTCCGACGCCGTCCAGCGCACTCATCCACGGGGCAACCATGGTCACGGCCGGCGTCTATCTGGTGGTGCGAAGTGCGCCGCTGTACGAGCAGGCGCCCATCGCTTTGGTGGCGGTCGGGGTGATCGGGGCCGTGACCGCGCTCTACGGACAGCTGGTCGGCCTTGCCCAGACCGACATCAAGGGGATGCTCGCTGCTTCGACCAACGCCCACCTCGGCTTCATGTTGCTGCTGTGCGGGCTCGGGCTCTACCCGATCGCGGTGTTCCACCTGGTGGCGCACGCGTTTTACAAGACGAACTTGTTCCTCACGGCGCCGTCGATCCTCCATCACCTGCACGGGGGGCCCGATCCCACGGCAGTAGCTCGGCCGGCCGACACCGCCCGCGTTCCTGCGCTGCTGGTGGGGCTTGCTGCTACGTTGCTGCTGACAGCTCCGCTGTGGGTGAGGCCGTTGCAGCTGCCCCTGGAGTTCGTGCCAGGGCTGACCATCCTCAGCGGGCTGGCAGTCGTGGCCGCCTTTGGGCTCTGGTTCTCGGCTCGCCGGATGGTGCGCGCGACCTTTCACGACGAGAGGAGGGCCAGGCGGCGGACGGCGATCGCCGTGGCGACAGCAGTCGTCCTGGTGGCGGCGGGCGCCGCCCTGGGGCTGCAGCCGGGAGGGCTCGACGGCTCCTGGTTCGTGGAGCTGCTTGCCCCGACGCTCACCTCGACGACGACAGCCTTCCAAGCGCCTGCCGCGTTCACAGCCCTGCTGGTGGCCGCTCTGATCTGTCTGGCGGTCTCCGGCATCGTGACTCCGCGGTACTTCGACCGCTTCCGCGCCGAGCAACCTGCGGGCAGCGGTGGCGCTCTTGCGCGTCGCCTCTACTTCGCCGCCGCGAACCGCATGTGGTTGGACGACTTGGCCGATCGTGCGACTGCGGCCGTGATCCGGGCGGGGACCGCCGTAGACCGCTTTGACCGCGCCGTCTTCGATTCCTTGACGGGGCCGCCGCTCCCGTCCGCAGTCCCGGCTCGGGAAGTGAGCTGGGAGGCGAGGCTCGCTGCCGCCGCCGCTGATACCGCCGAGCCCCCGCGTCCTGAGCTCGCCTGGCTGCGCGAATCCGGTGCTGCGCCACCCCAGCTCGAGGGCGCGCAAGGGCGGCCGTCCGGCAGTCTGATAGATAAGATCGGCTCCGCCACTGTACGCGTCGAGCGCGAGATCACGGCTCACGGCGGCGGCCTCTACGGCGCGCTGACCAATGCGATGTCCAAGGTCAGCGAGAGGCTCGAGCGCGTGGTTTTCCAGCGCGGCATCGAGTCCGTGTTGGAGCGGTTCACGGCCGCGCTCGCCGCGTTCAGCGAAGGGCTTGAACGCCAGGTGTTCGAGCTCGGCCCGGCTCGAGTCGTGAAGGTGGGCGACCGGCTGCGCCAAGTTCTCCTGCTGGTCGAGACGCTGCTCGGCAGGCCCGCCGTGGTCGCGCTCCTGGCACTTTCTTGCCTCGTCGTCGTGTGGCTGGCGCGGTGATGGCCAACGACCTGCTGGCCATGGATCAAGTCGGGCTGCCTGTCCTGAGCCTCCTCGTCTTGTTCCCGCTGTTTGCAGCGGCTGCGCTGCTGGCGCTGCGGGACGACCGCTTTGCAACAAGGGTCGCCGTCGTCGCGGGGGTGCTGGAGTTTGCCGCTGCGACTGCGCTGGCGCTGGCGTTCGACGCCGGAACCCCTGGCATGCAGTTCGTCGAGCGGCTTCACCTCCTGCCCGGTCTCACCTGGCACGTCGGAGTCGACGGCGTCAGCATCTTGTTCCTGCCGCTGACCGCCCTCCTCACGCTGATGGTGCTCGCGTACGCGGAGCACAACATCCCCGCGGTCAGGGCTCCCGGCGACCCTCCGATCACCGGGACGGCGCGTGGTTACTGCGCTGCGATCCTCGCCCTCCAGGCGACCATGTTGGGGGCCTTTGTCGCGCTCGACCTCTTGGTCTTCTGGGCTTTCTTCGCCGCAGAGCTAATCCCGGGTTGGTTCCTCATCACGCGCTGGGGGACCGGTCCAGGGCGTCGCGAGGCGGCGCATCATTTTGTCGGTTTCGTTGGGGCAGGCGCGGCGCTCATGCTGGTGGGCATCTTGCTGGTGGGCCGCGCCCACGACGTTGCCACGGGCCAAGGCATCTCGTTCGAACTGAGTCGGCTGCTCGAGGCCGGCTTGTCTCCGGCAGCCCAGTGGTGGCCGTTCGTGCTGATAGCGCTCGGGCTCGCGGTCAAGGCGCCGCTCTTTCCCTTCCACGCCTGGTTGCCGAAGGTGCTGGAACAGGGGCCGGTCGTCGGCTTGAGCGTCTTCCTCGTCGGCGTGAAGTTGGGAACCTACGGGTTTGTGCGCTTCGTCATCCCCTTGTTCCCGGACGCGGCGCACGCCTCGCTGTGGGCCATGGTTGCTTTCGGCGCGGTCAGCGTGGTCTACGGGGCTTTTCTTGCCTTGGGTCAGACGAACCTCCGGCGCCTGCTGGCGTTTGCCAGCGTCTCGCACATGGGCGTGGTGATGCTCGGGCTGTTTTCGTTGAACCTCGACGGCTTCGAGGGGGGGCTGCTGCAGATGATCAACTTGGGGATCGTGGGAGCGGGGCTGTTCTTCGTAGCCGGATTCCTGTCTGCCCGGATCGGCCAGCCAGAACTCGTCTCGCTTGGAGGGCTCGTCCACTCTGCGCCGCTCATGACCTTGGCTTTCTTGGTGATCGTGCTGGCGGGTGTCGGCCTGCCGGGCACCAACGGCTTCAACGGAGAACATCTCGTCATCCTTGGCGGCTACCGGCGGAGCTGGTGGATCGCCGTCGTCGCCGGCCTCGGACTTTTCCTGACGGCGGCCTACTCGCTGTCGTACTTCATCCGCGGCTTCATGGGTGACAGGCGCGAGAGGGTCGCGGAGCGCATCTACGACCTCACACGGGGCGAGCTCGCCATTGTCGCCACGCTCGCCGCCTTGATCTTTTGGATCGGGCTCGCCACCAGCCCCTTCGTCCAGACGATCCGCCCGCCGCTGACTTGGCTCGAGGACGTCGTCGAAGCGGTACCCTCCCGCGCCATCGAAATGGACATCCGCTAATGAGCCAAGATGCCGCCGGCGGCCTCCCCGTCCTTTCGCTGTTGCTCGCCTGGCCTCTCTTGGTGGCGATCGCGCTGATGCCGCTCCGAAACCTGTGGATCATCCGCCGGGTCGCGCTCGTCGGCGCGCTCGTGCAGTTGGCGGGGGCGGTGTGGATCTTCGCCGCCTTCTCAGCTGCGCCGACGGCTACCTTCCAGTTCTCCGAGCGCCTGCCCTGGATCGGTGCCATCGGCGCGAACTTCCACCTCGGGATCGACGGCGTCTCGGCGCCCTTCTTGCCCTTGACCGCCTTGCTTGCCGTCATAGCCGTGGCCCAGTCACAGCTCACCGTGGCCCACCGCGAGAAGGCCTATCTCATTTCGGTCCTGACGTTCTCGGTGGCTACGACCGGAGTATTCACGGCCTTGGACCTCGTGCTCTTCTTCGTCTTCTGGGAGCTGATGCTCGTCCCCACCTTCGTGCTGATCAAGCTCTGGGGCACGGGACCGGGGCGGAGCCACGCCTCCACGAAGTACGTCCTGTCGATGCTCATGGGCTCGGTGACCCTGCTTGCGGCCTTCGTCTTGCTGAGCGTCAATCACAGCAGCGTCACCGGGGCTTTGTCGTTCGACTACCTTGCCCTGCTCGCCGTCGAGCTGCCGGCAGGCCTCGCGACTGTGGTGTTCTTCCTCATGGCGTTCTCGTTCGCCCTCAAGGCGCCGCTGTTCCCCCTGCACTCGTGGCTGCCCCCGGCGCTGCAAGAAGGCCCCGTGGGCATGGGCATCTTGTTGGCAGGGCTGAAGGTCGGGGTGTACGGGTTCTTGCGCTTTATCGTGCCGCTCACGCCAGAACCCTTCATGGAGTGGAGGTGGCTCATCGCCGTGATCTGCGTCATCGCCATCTTGTACGGGGGGTTGGCGGCTCTCGCCCAACCCGATCTCCGGCGGCTGATCGCTTTCGCCGGGGTGAGCCACGTCGGGCTCGCCCTCCTGGGTTTGTCGTCCGGCAACGCCGACGGGGTCTCCGGCGCCGTCTTCCTGCTGGTGAACCTCGGGCTGACCGCAGCAGGGCTCCTCCTCGTCGTCGGGTTCATACACCAGCGGCTGGGAACCACCGATGCCAGAGCCCTCGGCGGCCTGAGTGCACGGGCGCCGGCGCTCGCCTCTTTTGTGCTGATCTTCATGTTTGCCGAGGCCGCGTTGCCCGGCACGAGCGGTTTTCCCGGCGAATTCCTCGCGCTACTCGGGGCCTTCCGTGAGTTCGGGGCGCCGGCGCTGATAGCGCTTGCCATCGTGGTGCTGACTGCGGCTTATGCCCTGATCTGGATGCAACGTGCGTGCTTTGGGCCGGTCACAAGCGACCGCGTGAACAGCGTCAGCGACCTCGGGCCCATGGAGGCCGGCCTTGCCTTTGCGGTGGCGGGCGCCATCTTGGTGATCGGGATTGTTCCTTCACTCATTCTCGACCCTGCCCAGCCCTCGGTCGCCCTCCTCGTGGAGCGACTTGCCGATGCGGCTGAAATCCTGGTGCTGCGGCCGTGAACATGGTCGCGCTGCTGGTCATCCCGCTCCTCGCCGCAGCCGCGGCCGCAGCACTACGAGAGCGCCCGCGCGCCCGCGACGCCGTCATGATCCTCGCCGGTCTTGCCCAAGTGGCCGCGGTAGCGGCCATGGTGCCGGGGATCTTGGACGGCCGTACAGCGACCCTCACCATCACGCCGTTCTTGCCTGAGGCGCCGATCGCACTGCGCGCCGACTCCCTCGGCGTGCTGCTGGTTCTGACCGCGTCGCCACTGTGGTTGCTGACGTCTCTCTACTCGATCGGCTATCTGCGGGGCTCGGCCGTATCGCCTACCCGCTTCCACGTGCTCGCGGCCGTCACCATCTCGGCCACGGCCGGGGTGGCGTTCTCCGCAAACCTCGTCACGCTCTACTTGTTCTACGAGGCGATGACGATCGCCACCTACCCGCTCGTCACCGCTACCGGCACCGCCGAGGCGGCGGCCAGCGGACGTCGCTACCTCGCCTTCCAGCTCGGCACCGGCATCGCCTTCTTTTTGCCGGCCGTCGTACTCACCTACGCGCAGACCGGGTCGTTTGCCCTGACGCCCGGTGGCCTCTTCGGCGCGGAGCCGACGGGTTTTCTGCCGATCCTCACCTACTTGCTGTTCCTCTTCGGGATCGCCAAAGCCGCGATCATTCCGGCTCACGGCTGGCTGCCCGCCGCGATGGTGGCGCCTGTGCCCGTGAGCGCCCTCCTCCACGCGGTTGCCGTCGTCAACGTGGGCGTGTTCGCCCTGTTCCGGGTGATGCTCGAGGTGTTCGGACCCGACGCCATCGGGGCGCTCGGGCTCGGTCACATCACCCTGATCGTCACCTCCGTGACGATCCTCGTTGCGTCCCTCATCGCCCTGCGGCTCGGGAACCTGAAGGAGATCCTCGCCTACTCCACGATCGGGCAGCTGTCCTACATGGTCCTGGGAATCGCGCTGCTGAACGACGCGGGCGTGACGGGAGGCATGCTCCACCTCCTCGGGCATGCGGTCGCCAAGATCACCCTCTTTTTCGCGGTCGGCGCGATCGCCGTCGGCACGGGAGCGACGACCGCGAAGGGGCTGCTGGGACTCGGCCAGCGACAGCCGCTGCTGCTCGGCCTCTTCGCCGTCGGCGCCGCCTCGATCATCGGGCTTCCCCCCACGATCGGTTTCGTCACGAAGTACTTCTTGTTCATCGGCGCCGCCCAAGCACGTCAATGGCTGGTGCTGGCGGTGCTGGCCGCGTCGACCATGCTGGCGACGACGTACTACGTGCGTCTGGTTCGGGCCGCCCTGTCGCCCGCCCTGTCGCCGATGAAACAGCGGGGCGGCGGCGCGGCCGCGCCGGCGCCCTCACCGCGGTCCGGCTCCCCGGTGCCGTGGCAGATGCTCGTCCCGACGGTCGTCACCGCGGTCTTGACGGTGCTGCTGGGGATAATCCCCGGCCCAATCCTGACGCTGGTGCGCGCGGCGATCCCGTGACCCAATGACGAGGTCCGTTCACGCCCGAGCGGCGCTCATCGAGGAAGGCCGAAAGGATGCAGCAATTAGAAGTGAACGTTCCATGGGAGACCTAGCCGCCACTCCCCTTACTATCCTTCAGAAACACCGCCCACCACGGACTCTACTAAAGATGAGGTCGCTCGAAGCAAGTGTGATCACGTTGTAGCAGAACAACCGCAAAATTTAGCCCGTTAAGCGCGTGCTAGACGAGGCGCTGATGTCTTCAAAGCTGTACATGTAGCGACCCAAATTCGCCACCTCACCTCTACCAATACTGCGACTTAGAATGCGTCCCTGACGCGCTTTCTGGCTTCATTTCGAATTGCCGGAAAGGATGGCTCGACGCTCACGTCGTGGGCAGCGAACTGCAGCTTTCCTACTCACCGTTCGCACCCTGCGCGTCGTCACGCCTGAAGCGAACGCGCTCGAGGCGCTTACCGAGGCCGAGGCGCCCGGTATCCGTGGGCATGGGGCAGGTGCGCGTTCAGCTCGAGGCCGGCGTCCTCTCTCGATCGTGCGGCGGACATGCGGGAGACGGTGTCGAGGGTCTAAGCTCGACTTTGCACAAAACTGAGCGAACGAGGTAGGCTGATGTCTCCCTTGGAGGTCAGCCATGCCCCCACTACCCACAGCGTTACAGAAGGTGCTGTTACCTTTTGCTTGCCTGTTCACGAGACCCACCTGGTGCAAGGTACAGGTACTTCTGGTTGGGGCTGTGCTCGCGCCAGGCAAACGTACAGTGACAGCCGCCTTACGGGTGATGGGTCTGGCTCAGCAAAGCGACTTCGCGAAGTACCACCAGGTCTTGAACCGGGCATCTTGGTCGGCCTTCAAGGCGAGCCGTGTTCTGCTCGGCTTGCTGCTCAACGCCTTTGATAGCGGTGGGCCTCTGGTCTTTGGGATCGATGAGACACTCAGGACGCTGGGGCAGGAAGATCAGCGCTAGAGGCATCTACCGCGACGCGGTCAGGTCCAGTCACAGTCACTTCGTGAAGTGCAGCGGCCTACGCTGGCTCAGTCTGATGTGGCTGACGCCGATTCCCTGGGCTAAGCGGGTGTGGGCGCTCCCGGTGTTGACAGTCCTGGCACCGTCCGAGCGATACTGCCGAGAACAGAACATCCGCCATAAGAAGCTCACCGACTGGGCTAGGCAGATTCTGCTGCTGTTACGTCGCTGGTTACCTTACGGGTGCAACTCACACTACGGGGATAGGAAAAGCCCTTCGTCGTAAGGTATCGTGCGAGGCCACTGGTCTTCGGGAGCACATCTGCGCCCTCAATGCCGCCATCCGCCCTGCCCCTGCTCGTGACCACTCCATGCCGGATTGTTTCATGCGCTTGCCGATCACACTCTTGTTCATGCCCTCGATTTGACCAGAGCCTATGGGCCAGCCTCGTGCCTTGTACGTCTTGTAAGCCATCTTGTCCTGCCTGCTGAGCAAGTAGTTGGCGGCAGTCTTGGCGTCATCCGACCAGCTAAGTCTTTTTTCCGCTGCCGGCAGGTAGCGCTCCAGCCACAGCCGCGCATCGACCTTGCCTTCTTGCCACTGCTTACGCTCCCATGTCCGCTCCCAAACAGGCCAAGTCATTTCCACCATCACCGTTTCCAAATAGCCACAGGCGTGGTAGACAAGGTGCCCTGTGAAACGGGTATCGATGACCTGAGGAATGTCCAGAGCCTGGCAACTCTTCTCGAGCCATACCGCCCCATCGCTGACAGCCACGACCTGATCGTTTTCGCGCAGCCCCGCATGGCGAAAAAGACCTGAGACTTGGGCGGTAAAGCTCTCGGCACTGTTGATGTCGGCTATCATGCTGCGCTCGGCAGGACTGTTCTGAGGGTAGATGACCGCCGCCTTGATCTCGATGCCCTCGCACTTGCCCTCGTCGCTGTGCTGATACCTCACGTCGTCACCGCCAACGCCCGCCTCTACCGTCAAGCTCTGCTCGACTTTGGCAGGCTTGCCCCCTTGTCTCGTCAGCTTGCTCTTGGGCTGACCCAAAACTCTCACCCCATCTGCCTGCACCACCATCAACCGCCCGATCCCCTGGGCCGGAAGCAGTGGCTCTGTCTGCTGTTCCTCCAAAACCTCGCGCACCTCATCTTGGCAAGCCTTGGCATAAGGTTCGATGAGCCGCTCCAAGCCCGCTAGGCTGATGCCCCGCAGCAAACCAAAGTCCTGTGCTGTTGATACCGCTTCGGCAAAGGAATACTTGCTGGCAAGTTTGCTCAGTACCTGTAAGCTGGCAGCCGTCCAACCGCTGCTATCC
>JALZLY010000325.1 GCA_030858465.1 Deinococcota bacterium | reverse complement strand
GAGCAGCGGCAGCGAGGCGACGATCATCACCGCGTACTTGACGATGTCGGCGATTCTGGCCTGCTCGGCCAGCGCCTCCATGGCCGCGCCGTCCATCATCATGCTGGCGCTCATCTGCTGCTGGACGAGGATTTCGCGCAAGAAGAGCTGCAAGGGGTAGAGGTTGCGGTCCGAAAGGTAGATGAGCGCGTCGAAATACTGATTCCAGTGGCCGACCGCGTAAAAGAGCGCCATCACCGCGATGATCGGTTTGGAGAGCGGCAAGACGATGCGCATGAAAAAGCGGAAGGTGGAGCAGCCGTCGATGTCGGCGGCGTCTTGCAGCTCGCGGGGGATGGTCATGCGAAAAAAGGCCATCGCCACCAAGATGTTCCAGGCCGTCGCCGCCTTGGGCAAGAGCAGCGCCCACGGGGTGTTGATGAGCCCCAGGTCGCGCACCAACAAGTAGGTGGGAATGAGGCCGCCGCTAAAGAACATGGTGAAGATGATGATGAACAAGAACACGGTGCGGCCGGGCAGATCGGTTCTAGACAGCGCGTAGGCGCAAGGCAGCGTGACGCAGAGGTTTATGAAGGTGCCCGCGAAGGTATAGAAGAGGGTATTGCGGTAGCCCAGCAGAATGTCGGGGTTGCGGAAGACCCGCTCGAAGCCCTCGAGGGTCAAACCCTGGGGCAAGAGCCACATCCGCCCCGAGTTGACGGCCACCGGGTCGCTGATCGAAGCGCTCACGATGTAGACGAGCGGGTAGAAGACCATCACCAGCAGCACGCCGATAAACAAGTAGTTGCCGAACACGAACATCCGGTCGTTAAAGGTCTCACGGATCATAGGGTCCCTCGCCCGCTTACCATAATCCCGTGCCCGACACGCGTTTGGCTAGCCGGTTGAAGGAAATGAGGATGATGAAGTTGATGACCGAGTTGAACAGCCCCACGGCGGCCGAAAAGCTGTACTGCGCCTGCAACAGACCGGTCTTGTAGACGTAGGTCTGGATAACCTCGGAAGACGACAGGTTGAGGGGGTTTTGCATGAGGTAGATCTTCTCGAAGCCGAGCGCCATGAAGTTGCCCATCTGCAAGATGAGCAAGATGACGATGGTCGGCAGGATGCTCGGCAAGTTGATGTGCCAGATGCGCTGCATCCGGGTGGCGCCGTCCATGATGGCGGCCTCGTGGAGCTGCGGGTCGACCGAAGCGAGCGCGGCCAGGTAGATGATGGCGCCCCAGCCCAGGTTCTGCCACTCGCCCGAAAACACGTAGATGGTCTTGAACCAGCCGGGCTCGGTCATAAAGGAGATCGGCTGCCCGCCGAGCGCCTGGACGATGATGTTGATGATGCCGGTCACGGGGTGCAAAAAGGCGATGAGGATGCCCACCATCACCACTACCGAGATAAAGTGCGGCGCGTAGGTGAGCGTCTGGGTGACGCGTTTGAACACGCCGTCGCGCAGCTCGTTGATCGACAGGGCCACGATCACCGACACCGGAAAGAGCGCGAGCTGGTAGAGGTTGATCAGAAAAGTGTTCTGGATGACGGTCCAGAAGTAGAAGCTGTTGAAAAAGCGCTCGAACTGCAACAGGCCCACCCAGGGGCTGCCCCAGATGCCGTCGATGGCTCGGTAATTCTTGAAGGCGATCTGCAGGCCGTACATGGGATAGTAGTGAAACACCAGGAAGTAGAGGAGGGCCGGCAGGACGAGAAGGTAGAGTTGCCAGTTGTTGCGCAGTTTTCGCAAGGCGCTTCTGCCCTTCGCTCTGGGCGCCGCTCTTTTAGGCATGTGCGCTCGCTGCTCGATCACTGTGCTTCTCCGTCCGCCATGAATGCTTAAGGCTTCAACCATCTTGCTTTTGTTAGCTTTTATGTTATATCATAGCCAGATAGCACACGTCAAGTTGTACTTTGTTGTTAGACTCATGTTAGATTAGGAGCCATGATGGTCAAAATTGACTTCGTCCCCCTCGAGCGGCACCAGGCCATCCTTCAGCAGGCGCTCAGCCGCAGGGTGGTGCGCGTCAAGGAGCTTGCCGAGAGCTTCGATGTTCACGAGATGACGGTCCGGCGCGACCTCGACGCGCTCACCGAGCAGGGTCTCCTCGAGCGCATCCACGGCGGCGCCAGGCTCAAACAGCAAGCCAGCGACGAGGTGGGCTATCACCTGCGCGCCTCCTCTCATACCGAGGCCAAAGAACGCATCGCCCGTAATGCCTTGGAGCTCGTCCAGGACAAGGACACGGTCGCCATCGACGCCAGCACCACCGGCCTGGCGCTCGCCAGGCTGCTGGGAGGCAAGGCGGTGACCGCCATCGTGACGGGGCTCGACGCCGCCAACGTACTCTCGGCGACCGGCACCCCGTACATGCTGGTCGGCGGCAACTTTCACGCGCCAGCCCGCTCCTACGTCGGCTCGCTCACCTCGGCCGTCCTGACCCGCCTGCACCCCGACAGGGTCTTCTTTTCCGCCAAGGGCTTCACGCCACAAGCCGGCTTCACCGACGCCCACCTGCCCGAGGTCGAAGTCAAGGAGAAGCTCATCGCCTCGGCGGGCGTGGTGATCGCCCTCTTAGACCACAGCAAGTTCGGCCGCACCGCGCTAGGCACCATCGCCACCGCTAGAGAGGTCGACATCCTCGTCACCGACCGCGCGCCCGAGGCCAGCGTCGCCGAGGCGCTCGAGGCCGCCGGCACCCGCCTCATCGTGGCGGGTGAAGCCTAAGTGGACCCCAGCCTGACAAGCGCCCTGAAAGCGCAGGCGATCGAGACGCCGAGTTGGGCCTACGGCAACTCCGGCACCCGCTTCAAGACCTTCGCCGCGGCGGGCGCCGCTCGCAACGTCTGGGAAAAGGTCGAGGACGCCGCGCTCGTTCACGCGCTCAGCGGCGTCGCGCCCAGCGTCGCCTTGCACATCCCCTGGGACCGCGTGGAGGACTGGGCCGAGCTGAGAGGCTTCGCCGAAAGCAAGGGGATTTCACTCG
>JALZLY010000324.1 GCA_030858465.1 Deinococcota bacterium | reverse complement strand
GGGTGGACCCTACCATGATCGCGGTCTTGGCTCCCGGCGTCACCGTCGCCCCTCCTGGTGTCGAGCCTTGAGGCGGGCCAACGACACATCGCCGCGGCCGCGCTCGAGCCGCCGCACCCGCGCCCGCCGTCAGCCCTCGGCGAGAGGGAGGCAGGCTCGGCGAGCCGGGCGGCCGCAAGCTTCGCTGGCGCAGGGCGCGCGGGGCCGTTTGGCGCAGTTCCGGCAGGCGAGCGTCGTCGCGGTGGCGCTGACCGGGCTCTTGCTGCTTCTCTTTTCGCCAGCCGAGGTGGGCTTGGGGCAGGACGCTGTGGTCGCACGAGGTGTGGCGAGCGCCCAGGCCGAGCAGCCCCCCGCCGTGACGCCAGGGGTTCCAGATCGGCAGGCGGAGCGCGTGGAGGACGTCGCCCGCGTCGCCACGGAGGAGGCCACCGGCGCGCTCCGCGACATCTGGGTCGGCTTTTTGGGCAATCTGCCCAGGTACGCGATCGCTGTCGGCATCCTCTTTGTGGCCTGGTTCTCGGCGCGCCTCCTGGGCCCGTTCCTGCGCTGGGCGCTCGGCCAGTGGGAGCGCGCCGACGCCATCACCGCGCTCTCGGGGGTCGCCATCTGGCTGCTCGCCCTGGGCATTGCCTTGAGCATCCTGGTGGGTGACATCCGCGCCCTGGTGGGATCGCTCGGCCTGGTCGGCCTGGCCCTCTCCTGGGCTCTGCAAGCGCCCATCGAGAGCTTTACCGGCTGGCTCCTCAACTCCTTTCAGGGCTACTACCGGGTGGGCGACCGCATCGCGGTAGGCGAGGCCTACGGCGATGTCTACAAGATCGACTTTCTCACCACCACCGTCTGGGAGTACGGCGGTCCCGACCGACCGCCGGCGATGGTCCAGGCCGAGCAGGCCACCGGGCGCCTGATCACCTTTCCCAACAGCGAGGTGCTGACCGGCACGGTCATCAACTACACCAGGGACTTTCCCTACGTCTGGGACGAGCTCGTCGTGGCCGTCGCCAACGAGTCCGACGTGGCCTACGCGGTCGCGCTCTTGCAGCGGCTCGCCGGCGAGTTGCTCGGCGGCTACATGGAAGAGCCGACCCGCTCCTACGCGGCGATTCTGGCGCGAGTAGGGCTCGAGGGCTCGGTCTCGGCCGTGCCGCAGGTCTACGTCTCGATGACCGACTGGGGCACCAATCTCACCGTCCGCTATCTGGTGGGCGCCAGGGAGAGGCGGCACTGGAAGAGCGAGCTGTCGGGGCGGGTGCTTCAGCAGCTCAACATGCCCGAGCACGCCGGTAAGATCTTGCCAGTCTACCCGCGCCAGCAGGTGCAGCTCGTCCGCTCGGACGGCGCGCCCTTCGAGGTGGAGAGTTGGCGGGAGGGTCGTGGCTAGCGGTCAGGGCTCTCCTCAGACGACCAGGAGCAGGAGGGCGTAGAGTGCCGCCCCGCCCACAAAGGAGAGAAAGCGGCTCTCCCGCTCCTCGGGCAGCTCCTCCTTCAAGACGTTGAGCACGATGCCGCCCGCCAGGAAGGCGAAGATCGCCGCCAGACCGGCCTCGCCGAGGTCGACTACGGCGCCGAATCCCCAGCCCGCCAGAACGCCGGCGGCCATCACCCAGCGGCCCAGCCGGTCGTACTGCGCTTCGTGATGGTTGCGCAGGGCGTCGTCGTTGACCACGAAGTGAAGGGCCATTGCCACGGCGAAGAGAAGCAGCTCGCGAGGATCCTCCGCCTCGAGCAGCAGGTAGCCGATGAGCGCGTTGTAGAGCGCAAAGGCGCCGATGTGGAGCCAGAAGTCGCGGCGCTCGCTGCTACTGTCTTCACTGCTACTGTCTTCACTGCTACCGTATTCGCTGCCACTGCTCTTCGCATCGCCTCCGTCCTCGCTCGCGCGCTTCGAGCGCTTGATCGCCCGCTCGAGGCCGTAGAAGAGCGCCAAGCCGGCGAGCGCGAGCAGGTAGGCGTGGTGCGTGAGAGCCTCCAAGAGGGGCCAGTCGGACCCTTCGAGGGCCCGCTGGTGGTGCTCGAGCTCGGGCAGCAGGTGAAGAAAGACGTAGGCCACCGCGACGCCACCCGCCGCCGAAAACCAGTCCCGGCGAGGCAAAGGCTGCAGCTTATGGAGCGCACTCGAGAAACAATGCACCAGTGCGAGGCCAAGGGCGGAGAGAGCGGCGAGCAAGACCATCGTCAGAGCCTGAGCGGCGGGTGTCACGGCTCAAAGGACAGTGAGCTGCCGTCACCCGCGCTGCTACTACCATACCCTACCACCATAGCGGAGTCTCGGCCTTGTGCTCTATAAGGTCTCAAGCCCCTGCTGATAGCGAAGTCTGCACGAGATCCAGGAGGGAACGTCGTGACCGCGGATACCTGCCCTGCGCACGCTCTTGCGCCCAGCGGGCGCATCCAATACTATGAGGTCATCTCTGGTTGAGTGAAGACAAGGTCTCGATGTTCGCGCCTTTGTCCGAGCCGGGGCTCGAGAGAATCTTGCGAGGCTTGAACAATGTCCAGGTGGTCTTCTTGAGGAGCAAGGGGCAAGGCGGTAGCCAGAGAGGCGGTTTCAAGCACGGTCGCGGCGGTTTCGCGCTCTTGGGCTTGCTCCTCACGGGCTGCGAGATGCCCATCGCGCTCGCTCCCCAGGGTCCCGCCGCCGCCGAGATGGCTCACTTGTGGTGGGTTCTCTTCTGGACCGCCGCGGTGGTGTCGCTGATCGTCTTCGCCCTC
>JALZLY010000323.1 GCA_030858465.1 Deinococcota bacterium | reverse complement strand
ACATAGGACCTCCGCAAAAGCGAGCGAGCGGGTTTAGCAAGACGAGGCGGTCGCCCGGACCCCCACCCTGGGGCATCAGGGCGCATCGTAAAGCCTGGACGCCGAGGGCCGCGCCTAGAGCGGGTCGATGCCCCGCAGCATCATGCCCTGACCGCGCGAGTGGTGTTCGTCGTTGGTGGGCGGGTCGCTCGGGTCGCGCATCTGGACAAGAAGCGTGGTGCGCGCCTCGTCGCTGCTGTTGACGCCGGAGCCGTGAATGGTCAGATAGCTGAAGAAGAGCACGTCGCCCGCCTTGGCGGGGCAGGGCACCGAGAACTCGAGCGGGTAGTCCTCGAAGGGCAGGTGCCAGCCGCCCTCGGCCTGGTGTTCGATGGGGCCCAGTTTGTGGCTGCCCGGCACGACTTGGATGCAGCCCTTCTCGACGGGCGCGTCGTCGAAGTGGAAGACCGCGGCAATCATGCTGTGCCGCGCGTGTGGAAAGAAGGGATAGTCCTGGTGCATGGGGAAGGGCGAGCCCTTGGCGGGCGGCTTGATGAACATCTTGTTGTGGTGGAGCTGCACGTTCTGTGAGTCTATCAGGGCCGCGGCGACGCCCGCCAGCCGCTCGTCCACCAGCAGCCGGCTCATCGCGGCGGAGTGGAACTGCACGTCGTGACAGTGCAGCAAGACGGTCTTTTGCGCCGCCATGCTCATTCCCCTCTGCGTCATCGTTCCTCGGGTCATGGCGCCCTGGCGGGCGCTGCCCCAGGTCGCGTCGATGTCCTTGTGGGCGGAGAGCCTCTTGGCGAGCGCATGGCACTCCTCGCGCAGCGCCGCCGCCTCGTCCCGGCTCAAGAGTCCTTCCACGAGCAGATAGCCGTTTTCCTGATAGAAGGTTGTTTGTTCCTGTGTCAACATAATCGTCTCCCTTCTCGTTTTCTAGTTGACGTCTCTTCTTGAAACGTCGGGTCACTGTAACAGGGGCGCATCGGCATGTCTTTGGCCCGATCCGTCGCGCCTTTGGCTTTTTGGGACAGCGCGGGCGTTGGTCTGGCGAAACGCACCCGGCGAGCAGGCGAAACGTCGCGAAAAGGCGCGTGAAAAGTGATGCACGCTGTCGTAGCCGACGGCAGCGGCAATGCTCTTGATCGGGGCGCCGCTCTGTTGCAACAGGGCGCAAGCGCGCTCCAAACGCGTCTGCTCGACATAAGCGGCGGGTGAGGTGCCGATCAGGCGAGCGAAAAGGCGCGACAACTGCCGTGGCGACAGATGCACGTGTGCGGCGATCTCGGAGACGGATAAGCGACGGTCCAGGTTGTCGTGTACGTAGCGCGCGGCCAGCCGTGCGCGGACCGCGCCACCGTCTTGCTCGACGGCCGCTTCGGTGAGGAGCGCCGCCGGCCCCGCCCCCGCTTGGGCCATCGCGATGAGGAGCGAGGCCGTCAGGCCGCTTAGCTGCGTGTCGTAGCCGGCCCTCGGACTTCCCTGCGCCACGGTTCGCAACGCCTGCCACAGCGCGGCGATACTCCTTTCCGCGTCGGCGACGACCACGACCGGCGATCCGGCGAACATGTGCAGCAACGCATCCACCTCCCCCCTCGGCGGGTCCGCTTTGGGCGTCAACAGAAACGAAACCCAGAAAAGCTCCATGTCCGGATGCGTGTGGTTGACGATCTGATGGACCACGCCGGGCCGCGCGATAAAGAGGTCGCCCGGACAGATGGCGTAGGGGCGATCTTCGACGATGAAATGTCCTGAACCATAGGCGCCGACCTGGCAGAGTTCGAAGTGGGCGTGGCGGTGCGGGACGTTGTCGGGCAAATGGGGCGAATAGGCCCAGTCGAGCACCTCCGCTACCCCCTCGCCTAAGGCGATTAGCCGCGGTCCCTGATTTAATCTCTTGATCCAGTCCATGACGCCGCCCACGCCGAGGTGGGAAGCCCCTCCACGATCAGACTCTCATCTGGCGCGCCCTGCCGCCGCGCCTTCATGGCCTGGCCTTCCCCTCGAGCCCCTGGCGGTGCCGGTCCCAGACCTCGCGGATGAGCCGGTAGTCCTCCTCCTCGAGTGCCTCCCCGGTCGCGTCGATATGGCTCGCGTAGTACAAGGAGGGCACGCCCAGTTCGGGCTGGAGACGCAGGTAGTCGCGCCAGGCCGCCTTGTTCGGCATGGGCCAGTTGTCGGTGTCGATGACGGCGTTCGGGCAGGCCAGTGCCGCGACGCGCGCACGGTGGCTCATCGCCCGGCCTATGTCCTGGGCGGTGTTGACGTCGTTCAGGCGGATCATGTCGAGCACGTCCGCCAGGTAGGGGTGGGGAGTGTGGCTCATCACCAGGGCGTCCCTTCTGGCCTTTTTGGCCTCGCCGTAGAGGATAGACAGGTAGCGCTTCATCAGCTCGAGGCCCCAGACGTCGCCGTGGCTCTTGAGGCCGGGCCCGCTGGGAAGGCGCGCGGTGAAGTCGAGCTTGAAGCCGTCCGCGCCGTAGTCCAGCAGCATGGCCCGCACCGAGGCCCGCAACCGGCGCTCGAAGGCGGGGCTCGAGGGGTCGAAGGCGACGCTCACTCCGCCGGCGTTGACGACGCACTCTTCGGCGGGCAGGCCCTCGGGGTCCCAGGCCTTGAGCCAGAGCAGGACCTTGCGGCCGGCCCGGTGCTGCGCCCCAATAAAGCCCTTTAAGTCGGGCCACTTGTCCGTGTCGACATCGTTTTCGCCGTAGGTCTTCTGCCACTTGTCGTCCAGAACCAGGGTGCCGGGAAGAGCGCCGTTCGCCTCGAGCACGCGCAAAAATCCCTCGTAGTGCGCCTGGCGTGCGTAGTCTGGCGCACGCCCCTGTTCCGTAGAGGCCAGGTAGCATTGTGAGCCCCAGCCGCAGAAGATGGGGCTGTGCCACCAGTCCACCTGCTCGGGCGTGACTTGCGGTGCGTGGCCCGCCCCCCGCAGGCTCTCAACGTGGGCCGCCAGCGCCTCGTAAGGGCCGGGCGCAAAGTCGAAGCCGATGGCGGGAAGGGTGTAGCGCCCCGACACCGCGGTGTGCCCCTCGAAGGCCAGCGTCAGGCAAAAGCCACGCCGCTGCGCGCGGTAGTGGAAGTCCGTGTAGCGGTTCTCGCCCGCGGCGGCCTCGAGGCCCACGCCGAGCCAGCCCTCTTGGTACTCAAAGGCGAAGAGGTACGGAGGGGGCGTGAAGAACCAGCCGTCCTTGCCGGCAAGGGGCACACCCGTCAGGTCGATCAGCGAGCTGGCGGAGGGCTTGAAATGGTACTGCTCGTCGGTGGTGGGTTCTGGATTGAAGCCGCGCTTGAAGTGCTGTCCTGACCAGAAGAAGCCCGAGCCCCAGCGGATCTGGCCCGAGTAGTAGCC
>JALZLY010000322.1 GCA_030858465.1 Deinococcota bacterium | reverse complement strand
GTCCTCCGCGGCGCGCAGGACGTGCTCGCCCGGCGCGATCTCGAGCGCGCCCAGTGCGGCCACGTCGCCGCCTTGCGCCGCCACCCAGCTTCCAAACTTGGCGAGCGCCTCGCCATTCTTGAGTTTTTCCCTGAGCGCCCCCGGGCTGAACTCGAGCCCCGAGGCGCCGAGCACCTCGCGCGCCAAGGTCACCGTGAGCGCCTCCACATCCGCCGGACCCTCGCCCCGCAGGCAGGCCACCGCCTCCTTGACCTCGAGGGCGTTGCCGACGGCGCGGCCCAGGGGCCTCTCCATGCTGCTCAGGACGGCGCGCATCCTGCGGCCGTGGCGTTCACCGATGTCCACCATGGCGCGCGCCAGCGCCCGCGCCTCGCCCACGGTCTTCATAAAGGCGCCGCTGCCGACCTTGACGTCCAAGACGATGGCCTCTGCGCCGCCCGCCAGCTTCTTGCTCATGATCGAGGCGGCGATGAGCGGCAGCGAAGGGACGGTGGCGGTGGCGTCTCTGAGCGCGTAGAGGAGGCCGTCGGCGGGGGCGAGGTTCTTCGACTGCCCGGTGACGACCACGCCCACCTCGCGCGCCTGGCGCAAGAAAGCCGCCTCGTCCAAGACCGCGCGGAAGCCGGGGATGCTCGCCAACTTATCCACCGTGCCGCCGGTATGGCCCAGGCCGCGCCCGCTCATCTTGGCGACGGTGGCGCCGCAGGCGGCCAGGAGCGGCGCTAAGACCAGGCTGGTCTTGTCGCCGACGCCGCCCGTCGAGTGCTTGTCGACGGTGTGGGGCAGGCTGGACAGCTCGAGCATGTCCCCCGAGCGCGCCATCACCTCGGTCAGGTCCGCCGTCTCCTCCGGCGTCATGCCCCGCCACATGACGGCCATGAGCCAGGCCGAGACCTGGTAGTCGGGGATCTCGCCCGCCACGTAGCCGCCGACAAAGGCCTCGAGGTCTTCCTTCGTGTGCCTGTGGCCGTCGCGCTTTTGGGCGATGAGGTCAACCGCGCGCATCTTGGCCCGTTTGCTGCCCTGCCTGCTCCGCTAAAAGCTCCGTAAGCGCTTGCGCCAGCGCCGGCTCGACCTGTGGTAGCCGCTCGTGGACCGTCTTCCAGACGGCTTCTAAGTCCACCGACAGGTCCTCGGCCACCAGGCTGTCGTAGAGCCCGGCCAGGCCCTGCCAGCGAATCGCCGGGTAGCGCTCGCTGACGACCCGGGGCACGCGCTGCGCGGCCTCGCTGATTACCTTGATGGCCCGGACCGTCGCGAAGTTGGTCTTGTCGTCGTGGGCAAAGGCGGGATAGTCCAGCCCCGCGACGAAGCCCTCGGCCTTGGTGATGGTGGCTAGGATCAGCCGCAGGTTGTCGAGCAGTTCGGGCTCGAGCTTCATCGGCCGCGGTCCTCGTGGGGTGAAAAGGTAGGGGTCATGATGGCTCATTCTACTCGCCGAGGCGTTTTCTTACGGTCACCTGGCCCAAACACCGGCGAGCGCTCGACGCGCCTCCTCCACCTCGTCCCACTCGAGCACCTCGCCTGAGCGCTCGAGGCTGTCCTCGTGGCCCTTGCCCGCTAAGAGCACGACGTCGCCCTCCCTGGCCATGCCGACGGCCTGACGGATGGCCTCGCGCCGGTCGGGAACGCGCAGGAACGTCCTGCCCTCCTCGCCGCCCGCCCCCCGTGCGCCCTCGGCCAGCCTCGCCAGGATGAGCTCCAGGCTTTCCGAGCGGTGGTCCTCCTCGGTGAAGAGAGCGAAGTCGGCGCAGCGCGCGGCCGCTTCGCCCAGCGGCGCGCGTTTGCCGGGGTCGCGCTCGCCCGCCGCGCCCACCACCACGATGAGCCTCTTGGCCCCCGCGCGCAACACCGCCAGCGCCTTCTCGAGCGCGGGCGCGGTGTGGGCGAAGTCCACCACCACCGCAAAGGGCTCGGTTTGCACCACCTGCATCCGGCCCGGCACGCCGGGAAAGCTAGCCAGCCGGTCGACGAGGAGGTGCAGGTCGAGCCCCAGGGCGTGCGCGCCAGCCAGCGCGGCCAAGGCGTTATGGACGTTGTAACGGCCGATCATGGGCAAGCGGGCGGGCGCCTCCAGCCTACCCTCCGCCGTCTCGACGACGAGCCGCCACTCGAGCCTGCCCGCCGCCGCCCTCACCTCCAGGGCCCGCCACTCGGCCTCGCCTCCGTCCACGGCGTAGCGGATCACCTCCTCGGCCTGGGAGGCGAAGTAGGCCAGGCTGGGGTCGTCGGCGTTCAAGACGGCGCGCCGCGCCCGCCTGAAGAGTTCGGCCTTGGCGTCCCGGTAGGCTGCAAAGGAGCCGTGGTAGTCGAGGTGCTCGGGGCTTAAGTTGGTGAGGACGCCGATGTCGTAGGAGACCTCGTCCAGGCGACGCTGCGCGAAGCCGTGCGAACTAGACTCGAGGACCGCGTACAGGCAGCCCGCGTCCAAAAAGCGCGCCAGCAGGCCCTGCACCTCGGGCGCCTCGGGGGTGGTGAAGTGGCCCGGCAGCTTGACCGCCTCTTCGGCGATCTTGCAGCCCGCCGTGGATAAGAGGCCGCAGGGGTAAGCCGCCGAAAGAAGCCAGTGCAGCATCGTGGCGGTCGTCGTCTTGCCGTCGGTGCCGGTCACGCCGACCACGGTGAGGCGCTCCGCGGGCCGCCCGTGAAAGGCGGCCGCCAGCCTGGCGAGCGCTCCTTTGTCGTCCTCGACCTGAAGATAAGGGATGAGCCCAGGCCAGTCCAGCGCCCGCCGCTCCGCCTCATCCGCCGCGCCGACGATGGCGATGGCTCCCCGCCTCAGCGCCTCGGGGATGAAGGTATGGCCGTCCTGCCAGGCCCCGCGCCGGGCCACGAAGACGAAGCCGGGTTCTATCCGCCTCGAGTCCTGCGCCACGCCCCGGACCAGGGGGTCCGGCAGGCCCTCCGCGTTCAGCCCGAGAGCTTCGCGGATGAGCTCGCGCAGCCTCATAGCATGGGTACGCTGAGGCCGCGGCGCTCGAGCCCTGCCAGGAGCCCTGCCAGGTCCTCCGAGCGGCCCACGTAGTCGAGCCTGTCGGCCTCGACGACGACCTTGTCGGAGAGCGTGTAGGCGTCTATCCAAGCGTCGTAGAGGGAGTTCAGCCTGAGCAGGTAGCCATCTTCGATGCCGGCTTCAAAGGCCCGACCGCGCCCTTTGATGCGCGCGCGCAGGGTCGGCAGGCCGGCGCGCAGGTAAATAAGCAGGTCGGGCGGGCGCAGCGCCTGGGCCACCGCCTCGTACATGCGGCAGTAGGAGAGGTAGTCGCGCGCGTCCATCACGCCTTCACTAAAGAGGTTGCGGGCAAAGACGGCGGCATCTTCAAAGACGGTGCGGTCCTGGATGACCCTGGGGTTGTGGTTGACCACGCGCAGGTGTTGATCCAGGCGGGCCGAGAGGAAGAACATCTGCGAGTGAAAGGCGTACTTATGCATGTCCTTATAGAAGTCCTCGAGGTAGGGGTTTTCGTCCACCGCCTCGTAGACCGGCGTCAGCGCGTAGCGCTCCGAAAGAATCCGGGTCAGGCTCGACTTGCCCACGCCGATGTTGCCGGCGATGGCTAGAAACACGCGGCCTTCGTGGGCGGAAAGGACTGAAGGTTGAAAATCAAGGCAACGATGGTGGACAAAACGACCTCCCGGGCCCTCCGGCCCAGGCCGAGTATACCCCTACCGTGCCGCGCTCTAAGCGGGTTTGGCGCGCTCGTACTGCACCGGCCAGGGAGCCCGCGCGCCCTCACCCAGCCTGTGCGCGGCCATGAGCGGCCAGTGCGGCTCGCGCAACAGCGCCCTCGCCAGGAAGACCAGGTCGGCCCTGCCAGTGCGGATGACGGCGTCGGCCTGCTCGGGCTCGGTGATCATGCCGACCGCGCCGGTCATGATGCCGGCCTCACGACGCAGCCTTTCGGCAAAGGGAACCTGGTAATCCGGCGCCACAAGAATCCTGGCGCCGGGCACGGCGCCGCCCGAGGAGCAGTCGACCAGGTCCACGCCCAGCTCCTTGAGCCTGCGGGCGAGCGCCACCGAGTCGTCCACCGTCCAGCCGCCCTCCAGCCAGTCCAAGGCCGACAGGCGCACGAAGAGCGGCAGCTCGTCGGGCCAAGCATCGCGCACCGCCGCCGTCACCTCGAGAGTGAGCCGGACGCGGTTCTCGAACGAGCCGCCGTAGCGGTCGTCCCGATCGTTGACCAGCGGCGACAGAAACTGGTGCAGCAAGTAGCCGTGGGCGGCGTGGATCTCGACGACCTTGAAGCCAGCCTCTCGCGCTCGCAGCGTCGCCTGGACAAAGGCCGCGACGACACCGGGAAGCTCGTCCGCCATCAGCCGGCGCGGCAGCGGATAGCCGTCCATAAAGGCGCGGTCCGTGGCGCTCACCACCCCCCAGCCGCCCTCGGCCTCGCTCAAAAGCCGGCGCGGCTCCCAGGGGCGCGGCGTGCTGGCCTTGCGCCCGGCGTGGGCGAGCTGGACGCCGGGCAGCGCGCCCTGCGACGAGATGAAGCCGGCGATGCGCTGCATACCGGGAATGTGCTCGTCCTTCCAGAGGCCCAGGTCCTCGGGGGAGATGCGCCCGCGGGCCTCGACGGCGGTGGCCTCGGCGACCACCAGCGCCGCCCCGCCCGAGGCGCGGGCGCCCAGGTGGACGAGGTGCCAGTCGCCGGCGAAGCCGTCCGTGCTCGAGTACTGGCACATCGGCGAGACGGCGACGCGGTTGCGGAGGGTCAGGCCGCGCAGGCTGAGGGGAGAGAAGAGGCTCGAGGTCATGGACCTTTCTACCGCGCCGGGCAGGTGGGCGCCTGGGCGCAGGTTACCTTGATCTTGGAGCTTGCGGGGGGCTTGCGGGAGTCCTTGGTCTTGCGGAGGTCCTGCGGCTTGACGCCCTCGCCAAAAAATCTTAGGCTGAGTCTAAATTTCGAGGAGGCGCTATGGAGATTCGCAAACTCGCGGTCGTCGGGGCGGGCACTATGGGCGGAGGCATCGCCCAACTGCTGTCCTACGCCGGCTATGAAGTGGTCATGAAGGACGTGGACCAGGGCGCGCTCGAGCTCGGCGTGGCGCAGGCGCGCCGGGTCTACGGCGGCCAGGTCAAGAAGGGCAAGATGAACGAGGCGGAGGTGGCGGCCAAGATGGCCTTGATCACACCGACGCTCGACTACGATCTTTTGGCCGACGCCGACCTGGTCATCGAGGCGGTGCCCGAGGTGATGGAACTCAAAAAGCGGGTCTTCGGCGAACTGGACGCGCGCGTCAAGCCCGCGGCCATCCTCGCCAGCAACACCAGCTCGTTGTCGGTCACCGAGATGGCGTCGGCGACCTCGCGGCCCGAGCGGGTGGCGGGCCTGCACTTCTTCAACCCGGTCCAGGTGATGAAGCTCGTCGAGGTGATCTACGCGCCCCAGACGAGCGAGGAGACGGTTCTGGCGCTGCTCGAGTTCGCCCAAACGCTCCGCAAGCTGCCGGTGCGGGTCAAGGACTCCAGGGGCTTTCTGGTCAACCGCATCCTGACGCCCTACAGCCTCGAGGCCGTGAACGTCCTGCTCGAGGGCCTGGCCGACGCCCGGACCATCGACGAGGACGCTCGGGCTTGGGGTATGCCGATGGGCCCGCTCGCGCTCGCCGATATGGTCGGCCTCGACGTGTCTCTGCACGTCGGCGAGACGATGGCGGCGGCCTACGGCGAGCGGATGCGGCCCAACATGCTGATCCCCGAGATGGTGGCGGCGGGGAGGCTGGGCCAGAAGGCGGGGGTGGGCTTCTACGAGCACAGTGGTGATGGGGATGAGCGCGGTGATGGGGGTGAGCGCGGTGATGGGGATGAGCATAAGGAGGTGCCCGCGCTAGACAGCCTGCTCGATAAGGTCCGCGCCGAGACCCCGCCGCCCGAGGGCGGACGCTACGACATAGGGCGCGTCATGCTCCGCCTCATCAACGAGGCGGCCTACGTCGCGGGCGAGGGCGTCGCCAGCGCCCGCGATGTGGACATCGGCATGATGGCGGGGACGGGCTACAGCTACAAGGGCGAGCGCATCGGGCCCTTGGCGACCGCCGACCGCCTTGGTTTGGACAAGGTGTTAGAGGGCCTCGAGGCTTACCGGGCCCGCTACGGCGAGGCCTTTAGGCCCGCGCCGCTCCTCGCCCAGCGGGTCCGGGCGGGGCTGACGGGCGAGGCGGCCGGCCGCGGCTTTCACGCCTACGGGTTGACCGGCGAGGGAGCCCGGCGCCACCGGGGAGAGGCACCGGGCATTCACCTCGAGCGCAAGGGTCACGTCGCCGCGCTCATCCTCGACCACCCGCCGGTGAACGCGCTCTCGAAGGGGATGATGAAGCGCTTGGGCGAGCTCCTGGACGCGCTCGAGGAGGACGAGGGGGTGCGGGCGCTGATCGTCGCCGCCGCCGGCCTCGGCCTGTTCACGGCGGGGGCCGACGTGAGCGAGTTCGGCCAGGCCTTCGCGGGCGGCCCAGCGGCCCTCAAGGAGAGCGTCCGCGAGGGACAGGCGCTCTTCAACCGGCTCGATCGCTTTCCCAAGCCCGTCATCGCCGCCGTGGCCGGGGTGGCCTTTGGCGGCGGCCTCGAGCTCGCGCTGGCCTGCGACCTGCGCGTGGCGGGTGCCTCGGCGCGCTTCGCCCTGCCGGAGATCAGCTTGGGCATCCTGCCCGCCTGGGGCGGCACCCAGCGCCTGCCCGCCCTTATCGGCCGGGCGCGGGCGCTCGAGATGATGCTGACCGGCCTGCCGGTGACGGCGCCAGAGGCCTGGCGTCAGGGGCTGGTCAACCGGGTGGTTCACGACGACGAGGTCCTGCCCGAGGCCCAGCGCTTAGCGGAGCACATCGCCAGCCGCGCCCCGCTCTCGGCGCAAGCGATCCTAAACCTTACCCAGCCGTCTTTGGAGGAGGCCATCGGCGGCGAGGTCGAAGCGCTGGCCGGGTTGGCGACCACGGCCGACGTGATGGAGGGTGTGACCGCCTTTATGCAGAAGCGGGAGCCGAGGTTTGAAGGCAAGTAAAAATTGAGGATCGAAGATTCAAAAGCTTTGATTTCTAGCTTTGATTTCTAGCTTTGATTTCTGGAGGTTTACGGTGGCCGAGTTCGACTGGTTCAAGCACTATCCGGCGGCCGTCCCGCGGACGGTAGAGGTTCCTGGCGCGCCCATTTACAGCCTGCTCGAGAAGACAGCCTCAGCACACGCGGACAGGCCCGCCCTCGACTTCATGGGTTACACCATGAGCTACGGCGAGCTCGGCGCGGCGGTGAACCGTCTGGCCGCCGCCCTGCGCGACCTGGGCGTAAGGAAGGGCGACCGGGTGGCCCTGATGCTGCCCAACCTCCCGCAGATGGTCATCGGCTTTTTCGCGGTCAACCGCGCGGGCGCCGTGATCGTCAACGTCAACCCGCTCTACACCGCTCGAGAGCTGCGCGGCCAGCTCCAGGACTCGGGCGCCGAGACGCTTATCCTGCTCGACCGCTTCATGCCGGTTTACGACGAGGTGGCCGGCGAGGTTCCCGTCAAGCGGGTGATCGTCACCGGCGTGCAGGACTTCTTGCCCGCGCCCAAGAACCTGCTCTACCCGCTGCTCGCCCGGGCCAAGCGGGAGTGGGTGACGGTCAAACCGGCCGCGCACGTCCACCCCTTCAAGAGGCTGCTGGCCGGCGCCGCGGCTCGAGGCGAGCCCCCCCAGGTCCAGGCCGACGACCTGGCGCTCCTCCAGTACACCGGCGGCACCACCGGCGCGCCCAAGGCCGCCATGCTCTCTAACCGCAACATCGTCGCCAATGTCACGATGCTCCGCGCCTGGAACAGCGAGCTGAGGGAGGCTCAGGAGACCTTCCTGCTGGTCATCCCCTTTTTTCACGTCTACGGCATGAGCGTAGGTCTAGGTCTGGCCGTCGAGAGCGCCGCCAAGATGATTCTGCTGCCGCGCTTCGAGACCAAGGCCGTCTTAGCGGCCATCCACAAGCACAAGCCGACCATCTTTCCCGGCGTGCCCACCATGTACGTGGCCATCAACAACTTCCCGGGGGTCGCAAGCTACGACCTCAAGAGCATCCGCTCCTGCATCTCGGGCGCGGCCGCCTTGCCCCGTGAGGTCAAGGAGCGCTTCGAGGCGCTCAGCGGCGCCCAGCTCGTCGAGGGCTACGGCCTCACCGAGGCGAGCCCGGTGACGCACTCCAACCCGCTCACCGGCCGCAGCGTGACGGGCTCGATCGGCCTGCCCCTGCCGAACGTCGAGGCCAAAATCGTCGACGCCGAGGGCGACGAACTGCCGCACGGCGAGGTCGGCGAGCTCGTCGTCAGGGGCCCCAACGTGATGATGAGCTACTGGGGGCGACCCGAGGAGACGGCGGCGACGGTGCGAGGTGGCTGGCTCTACACCGGCGACATGGCCACTCGCGACGAGGACGGCTACTTCTACATCCGCGATCGCAAAAAGGACCTGATCATCTGCGGCGGCTTCAACGTCTACCCGCGCGAGGTCGAGGAGGTGCTCTACGGGCACCCGGCCGTGCAGGAGGCGGCGGTGATCGGCGTGCCCGACCTCTACCGGGGCGAGACCGTCAAGGCCTTTGTGGTAAAGAAGGCGGCCGCCGCGGTCACGGAAGAGGAACTCATCGCCTTTTGCCGCGAGAGCCTGGCGGCCTTCAAGGTGCCCAAGTTCGTGGAATTCCGCGACTCCTTACCCAAGACGCTCATCGGCAAGATCTTGCGCCGCCGCCTCGCCGAGGAGGAAAAGGAGCGCGCCAAGAGCCTGCCGGCCTGAGGCTCGAGCCCGGCAATGTCGAAGCACAAGACGGCGAGCCCCTCGCCGGTCAGGGTCCGGCTGATGATCCTTGCCGCTCCAGCGTCCCGGCCAAAGAGGTGGGCGAAGAGCGCATAGGCGACGGGCGCGCCGTCTACCGGCAGGTCGAGCCGGGCGGTGAGCGTCTTGCCCTGGGCGTTCTTGAAGGTGAGCCGGGTGGACTGCATAGGAGCCTCCTGCTTGTCGAGCCGTACCAGGCGGGATATCCCATATCCGCTGCCGCTGGCGTCTGGCCTTAGGCGTCAGCGGCCAAGCTGCAAGTCGCCAGGTAGCGGATGGCGGCGGCGTAGCCCCCTAAGCCGAGCCCGCTGATGGTGCCCCGGCAGACGGCCGAGAGATAGCTATGGTGGCGGAAAGGCTCGCGCGCATAGACGTTGGAGAGGTGGACCTCGACCACCGGCAGAGGGATGCCGGCGACGGCGTCGCGCAGGGCGACCGAGCTGTGGGTGAGCCCGCCGGGATTGAGGACCACGCCCCAGGCGCCCTCCTCCTCGCCGCGGTGAAGCCAGTCGATGAGCTGGCCCTCGTAGTTGCTCTGGCGGCAGACGACGGGCAGGCCCACTTCCGCGCCCCAGCCCTGGCACTGCGCCTCCAGGTCCTCCAAGGTCTGCGCGCCGTAGATCTCCGGCTCGCGCTTGCCAAGCAGGTTGAGGTTGGGACCGTTCAAGACCAGAATCACCCTGTCACCACCACCTTGTCACCTTCACCCTGTCACTTCCCGAAGAAACGTCCAGGCCGCCTCCAGCTCCTCGTCGCTGATGTCGCCGGCCAGGACGGGCTCGCCCAGGCGCCTCAGCAAGACCCAGCGCAAGCTGCCCGCGGCCACCTTCTTGTCGCGGGCCAGGTAGGGCTTCAGGTCGGCCAGCTCGAGTGCGCCCAGAGGCTCGGGCCCCAGCCAGCTCAAGAAGCCCAGGGCGCGGGCCGTCTCGTCGGCCATGCCGCGCAAGGCCGAGAGCTTGAGGGCGAAGAGCAGCCCGTAGCCGACCGCGTCGCCGTGGCCCAGACGTCGGCCGGGCCGACGCCCGCTCCCAGCCTCGAGCGCGTGGGCCAAGCTGTGGCCCAGGTTGAGGTGGGCGCGCACGCCCGCCTCGCGCTCGTCCGTGGCCACTACTCGAGCCTTTACCGCCACCGAGCAGCCGATGGCCTCCTCCAGAAAGCTGGGGTCGCCGCCCGGGGCGAAGTCGGGATGGCTTATCGTTTCCAGGATGCCGGGGTCGTCCAGGAGGCCGTGCTTGAAGTGCTCCACCGCCCCCTGCCTGAACTCGCGCACAGGCAGGGTGGCGAGCAGGCCGATGTCTATAAAGACCGCCTGGGGCTGCCAGAAGGCGCCGACCAGGTTTTTGCCCTCGGGCAAGTTGACGCCGGTCTTGCCGCCCACGCCGGCGTCCACCATCGCCAAGAGGCTGGTGGGCAGGTTGTAGAAGGCCAGCCCGCGCATGAACGAGGCCGCCACGAAGCCCGCCAGGTCGCCGACCACCCCGCCGCCCAGGGCCAGGACGGCCGCCTTGCGGTCAAAGCCGTCTTGGGCCATGGCGCGCAGGAGCCCACCGAAGACCTCCAGGGTCTTGCTGTCCTCACCGGGCGCGACCGTGTAACGTTTCACGGCCTTGCCCGCCCGGCCGAGCGCGCTCTCGACCGCCGGGGCGTGCAGCGGCCCGACGGTACTGTCGGTGATGAGCGCTACCCGGTCGGCCGACACCGCCCTCGCGACCGTCTCCGCCAGGCCGCTGCCGATGAGGACGGGGTAGGGAGGCTTCACCTGGACCTCAAGCCTCATGACCCTGCCTCATGACCCTGCCTCACGCGTGCCCACCACTCGAGCCTCTGGACGATGTCCTCGACCACGTCGGCCGAGTCGCGGCCGTCGGTCGAGACCGAAAACGAGGCCACCTCGTCGTAGGCTGCTTGTCGCGCGCTCATCAGCTCGCAGATGCGCTCGATCGGGTTGCCGATCTCCAAAAGGGGCCGCTTGTGGCGCCGGGTGCGGCGGTAGATGGTCTCCGGCGAGGCGGTGAGGACCACCACCGGCCCCCGGCCCCTCAAGATGCGGCGGTTCTCCTCGCGCACGGCCGTGCCGCCGCCGGTCGAGACCACCACCTCGTCCAGGCGCACGCTGCGCCGGACGATCTCGGTCTCGTAGTCGCGAAAGACCGCCTCGCCGTAGAGCTCGAAGATCTCGGTCGTCCTCATGCAGCTCACCCGCTCGATGACCCTGTCGGTATCGATAAAGTTGAGGCTAAGGCGCCGCGACAGCTCCCAGCCGATGCGGCTCTTGCCGGTGCCCATGAAGCCGGCCAGGGCCACCCAGGTGACGGCGCGGTGCTCGAGCAGGTGGCGGTGCATGGCAAGCATCCCTAGAAGCGCCGGCTGTGGTCTCGGTGCGCCGCCACGCGCTCGGTGATCTCGCTCATGGTGTCCGCGCCGAACTTCTCCATCATCGCGTCGGCCAAGACGAGCGAGGTCATCGCCAGCAGGACGATAGAGGCCGCGGGTACCGCCGTGGTGTCCGAACGTTCGCGGGCGGCGTCGGCGACCTGGTGGCTGACCACGTCCACGGTCGCTAGCGGCTTCATCAGGGTGGCGATGGGCTTCATCGCGGCCCGCACCACCAGCTCCTCGCCGTTGGTGATGCCCGCTTCCAACCCGCCCGAGCGGTTGGTCTTGCGGTAGTAGCCTGCGTCGCCCCGGTAGATGGCGTCGTGGACCTGGCTGCCCGGCAGGGTGGCGCCAGTCCAGCCGTCGCCGATCTCGACGCCCTTCATCGCCTGGATGCTCATGGCCGCCTGGGCGAGGCGGCCGTCCAACTTGCGGTCCCACTGGGTGTGCGAGCCGAGGCCGATGGGCACCCCGCGAAAGCGCGCCTCGATGACGCCGCCCAGGGTGTCGCCCCCCTTCTTGGCCTCGTCGATGCGGGCGATGACCGCTGCCTCGGCCGCCTTGTCAAAGGTGCGGATGGGGCTCTCGTCGAGCGCGCTCAGCCCCTCCCAGTCCATGCCGCCGTCGCAGGGCAGCCCGGCCATGCTGACCACGCGGGCACAGCCCTCGACGCCGACGCTGTCCAGGAGCCGCAGGGCCACCGCGCCCGCCGCCACCCGGCTGGCCGTCTCGCGAGCCGAGGCGCGCTCCAAGACGTCGCGCAGGTCCTTGTGGCCGTACTTGATGCCGCCCGCTAAGTCCACGTGGCCCGGCCGCGCGCCGGTGAGCGCCTTTTTGCGCGGCTCGTTGCCGGGCTCGGGCGACATTACTTCGCTCCAGTTGCGCCAGTCCTTGTTCTCGATCTGTAGGGCCAGCGGCGCCCCCGTGGTGCGCCCGGCGCGCACCCCGGCCATGATCGCGGCGGAGTCGGTCTCGATGACCATGCGCCGCCCGCGGCCGTAGCCGCCCTGGCGGCGCCTCAGCCAGGGGTCGATGTGGTCTGCCGCGACGAGCGTGAGCCCGGCGGGGACGCCGTCGAGCAGGACCGTCAGGGCGGGACCGTGAGATTCGCCGGCGGAGAGATACCTGAGCATCCTGCTAGCCTAGCATGATCAAAAAAGACCCCGCGTGGGGCGGGGTCGGATTGGAGGCTACTCGAGAATGTTGGCGGTAAGAATAATAAAAAGCTCCGAATTTGTCTCTTCAGTGGACGCGGTTCTAAACAGCCCTCCGATAAGGGGAATGGAGCTGAGCACGGGAACGCCTGCGATATTTTCCAAAAAAGAGTTTTGCAGCAATCCTCCGAGCACAACCGACTGTCCTGGTTCCAGGGTGACGATAGTTCTTATCTCCCGGTTCGAGCGATCGATCAGTTCGGCGTCTGTCGGCGGAGTAACCAGTTCCCTGACCGCGGCAATGACCTCGAGAATGATTCTGCCATCAGCGCCGATTCTTGGACGAATACCTACCGATACACCGTAATCAAGCTCCCGCAAGATGGGATCGGCACCCGGATTGGGGATGCTGACGGTGAGCTGGCCACCCGACTGGAGCACGGCAAAACCGGGGGGGATGTTGATGTCGGGCGTGGTTACCACGTTTCCTTCATGAAGGGGCGCGTTGTTGATGACGGTGATGGTGCTGTCATCTACCCGACGGGACAAACCTTGGCGCTCGAGGGTGTTGAGAACCGCACCGAGGTTGAGGCCGGTCAGGGCACTTTGAGGGTTGAAGACAAAGTTCAAGCCGCCTTCTAAAACGGTTGCCGCAAAGCTTCCGATACCGGCATTGAGATTGATACCAAGATCGGCTGCTGCCGAAGTGGACATTTCCTGAATGCGAACCTGCACATTCACCTGAGGCTCAGCCCTGTCTAGTTCGGGGAGCAAAGCAACGATTTGCTCCTGTACCGCGGCAGGCGCGGTGACGATAATGCTGTTGGTCCGAGGGTCGGCGGCTATATTTACCAGCCGGGTTTGGGTCTCACCTTCTGGCGGTGTGGCTTGCTGAGCATCGGGGCCGGTAGCTAGACCAAGCGTTTGCCGCAATATATCAGCCACGCCTGAGATCGCTTCCGGTCCTTCACCCGTGCTTACCGCGCGCGCATTGGAGAGCCTGTAGATGCGTTGCTCAAGCCTTACCGGGTCCCTACCACTGAGGCGGGCCATGGTTTCAGCCGTACCAACGACCACGAGATCATTTTCAAGAAGAGCGTAGTCGAGGTTGTTCAGGCTGAGAACCAGGTTCCAGACCTGGCGAAAGGGCTTGCTCTGGATATTGTAGGTGATCACGGCGTCGGCGGGAACATCGTCGACGATGGCGGAGAGGCCCACCGAAGTGGCCAGGGCCAGCACGGCCTCGCGCAGCGAAACGCCCGCGAAGCCGGTCTGCAGGGTGACGGGCGCGTCGAAGCGCGCGTCGCCCGGCAGCGGGGCGAGCTGCGCCCACGCGAACACGCCCATGCTGACGAGCGCGGAGATGAGCACAGAGGCAAACAGGTTCGGGAGGGTGCGTCTTGTCATGGTCACCGCCCAGGGTCGATCGGGAGAGTTTCTTTGCTGTCTGCCAGGCTGAGCTCGGCCTGCCGGCCGTCGACATATGTTACGACGATGTCGCTCCGCGGCAGGGTCTGCCCGAGCGCGACGACGACCGTGCCGCTGTTGGTGCGGAAGATGCCCACGCCGACGGGGCCGAGAACCGAGCCCGCGTAGGCGACCTCGTGCTCGAGCAGGTAGTTCCGCAGCGAGGCAGGGCCGTCCGCGCCGTCCGCGCCTCGAGGCCTGAGCAGGGGCGTGGGCTCGCTCACCCTGGCCATCGCCGTCGCGGCTTCCGGCAGGCGCTCAGCCGGGATAGCGTTTCGCGCGCCCTCGGGCAGGGCGGTGGCCACGCGCGCCGCCAGATCGGCGCGAGATTGCGGGGGCGGCGCCCCTGCGATCCCGTTCCCGTCGCGTTGCTGCTGCAAGAGGGTGGGCGCGGCGGGCAGGGTCGCGCTGGGCACGGCCCGGGGCAGGCGGCTCATGGCCGGTGCCTCGGGAACAACGGGCAAGGCCGCCACGCCAGCAGGGAGAGGCGGGGGTTGCAGCGCGCCTTCGGGCGGGCGAACGGGCACGTCCACCGCCGCGGGCGGAGTCACCGGGACCGGCGACACGGTTGCGGGCGTGGGAACGGCCTCGGGGCTGTCTGCCGGCGGTCTCACGATGGGCGCAAAGGGATTGACGGTCACCCTGGCCCCTTGGGGAAGCGGGAGCGCCTCCTCCTCGATGACCGGCTCCTCGGTGACCAGAAAGGGCAGGGTGGCGATGCGCAGCTCGCGGGCGCTCGCCGGCAGGTCGTCTTGTGCTTGGACCGGCGCGGGGGCGGGTTCTTGAGCCTCAGCCTCCGGGTCTTCGGCCTCCGGGTCTTCGGCCTCCTCGGCAGGGGCTTCCTCCGCTGCGGGCGCTTGGGCGCTGACGGTGGAGAGGCTCATCTCGGCGTAAGGGCTGGTGGTGTTGGCCCAGACCCAGGCCGCCACCGTGACGAAGAGGAGACTCAGGAGACGCTTGAGCTCGAGCGACATCAGGGTTGGCTCCCTAAGGGCTGGCCGTCCGGAGGCTGGTCGCCCAGGGGCTGGTCGCCTGGGTCCTCGCCGACGAAGACGTAGGCGGTAAAGGCGATGTTGCCGCTCAGCGCGGGATCGCTGTACTCGTCGCCGCTGACCAGCGACAGGCCTACCTGATTGATCAGGGTAAAGCGCTGCAGGGCTTCGACCTCCTGCAAAAAGTCCATGAGCTGCGTGTAGGTGCCGCCCGTGCTCAGGCTAAAGTCGATGGGTCTCACGCCGACGATATCGGTGTGCGTTCCGCTCGTGCGGTTGATGCCCTGGATGACCACCTCCGAGCGGCCCGCGGCGTTCTGGAGGAGCACGATGAGCTCGGCGATCTCGCTCTCGTGCGGCAGCTGGGCCAAAAAGGCGAGGCGTTCCCGCTCGAGCTGCGCAACGGCCCCGCGCAGGGCGGGCAGGTCGGCCCTGGCCCTCTCGCCGAGCGCGATCTCGCTCTCCAGGCGCGCGATCTCGTTCTCGAGCACCGTGATCCGCTCCTGGACGGGGCTGTACAGATAGGTCCACCACAGCAGGCCGGCGACCAGGCTCAGGACCACGGCGAGGATGGCGAGGTCGCGTCCCCTCCTGAGGCTGAACGAGCGCAGCATCAGCGGCCCTCCGCCAGCGCGCCGATGGTCATGGTGAAGTCGTACATGCTCGAGTCCTCTTGGCGTGAGGTGCTGTTGAAGGCCACGCCAAAGGACGGCGAGTTCTGCAAGGCGGCGATGTAGTCCGACAGCACCTGCGTGCTCACCGCGACACCCTGGATCGACATCTCGGCCAAGGGCTCGGCGCCGTCGTAGCTGCTGTCCGAAACGCGCGCTTCGCGTTCGCTCTGGCTGAGGGGTTGCATCACCAGCGAGCTGAAAGCCAGCCGCGGCTGGCCCTGGGTGTCGGGGCCGGGCAGAGTCTCCAGCATGGCGTAGAACTCGTCCGACCAGATGATGCGCCGGTCACGGAGGCTCGCGGCGATGGCCATGAGCTCGTTCAGTTGCCGCTGCCTCTCCTGCAAGTCGTGCTGGACGGCCAGGTCCTCGCGCAGGCTGTCGAGCCTGAGCTGCCTTAGGGCGCGGTCCCCCTCGAGCTGCCTCTCGGTCTCCTGCGCCTGCAGCTGCATAAGGGCGGCGCCGGTCAAGATCATGAGCGGCACGAGCGCGGTGATGAGCCGCCAGGTGACCGGCTCCTTGGAGCGGCGCTGGTTCTTGGGCAGGAGGTTGATGTCAACCACTGGCGCCCACCCCCCTGAGCGCCAGGCCCAGCGGCACCCCGAACTCCGGCCCCACCCGCCGCAGGAACTGGCTGTCGAAGCGGCTCTCGTCGACGAGGGTGCTCAGCCAGGGGTCGCCCAACTCGACCTTGAAGCCGAGCGTGTCGCCGATGGCTTCGGGCAGACCGCGCAGCTTGGCGGCGCCGCCCGTGACCAATACGCGGCTGATGTCGGCGTTACCCGCTTGACTTTGGTAGAACTCGAGGCTGCGGCGGATCTCGGTGGTGAGGTCGACCAGGACCGGTCGGAGCGCCTCGTAGACGCGGCTGGGGCTGAACTGCTCGTGTTTGGCGTCGAAGTTGAGCGCCTCTTCGTCCTCGGCGGGCAGGGCGACGACGCCGTAGTTCAGTTTGACCTCTTCGGCTTCGTCGAAAGAGAGGCCGAGGGCGCGCTGCACGGCGGCGGTGAAGTCGTCACCGGAGACGCCGATGGTGCGGTTCATCAAGACGCGCTCGCCGCGTACCAGCGTGATGGTGGTGTCGCTGGCGGCAACCTCCAGGACCACCCCGACCTCGCCCTCTTCGGTGTAGCGCTGGCCCACCAGCGTGCTCTTGCTCAGGTGTGCGCCCAGGAGCGCGCCGCGCAGCGCGCGGAGGAGCGCGAAGGGCTTGATGTCCACCACCACCGGCTCGAGCCCGGCCAGCTTGAGGCAGTCGAGCTGCTGCATGACCAGGTCGGTGCGGGCGGCGGCGATGAGCACCTCGAGCTGGCCGCCCTCGGGAACGTCCTTGGGGTTGTCGAGGACGTAGTAGTCGAGGATGACCTCGTCGAGGGGAAAGGGGATGTAGCGCTCCGCCTCCCACTTGACGGCCTCGCCCAGCTCGCGCAGGCTCATCTTGGGCAGGCTGATGTGGCGGGTGATGGCGCTGCGGTTGGCGACCGCGGTGACGACAGGGCGCTTCCTGACGCCGACCTCCGCGAACAGCCTCTTGATCTCCGCGGCCAGGCCCTGCGGATCGGTGACCTGGTCGTCCTGGATGAGGCCCGGCGGCATCGGCCGGCTGCCCAGGGCCAGCAGGCGCGGCGGCTTTCCGGCCTTTAGACTGACGACCTTGAGCGAACTGGTGCCGATCTCCAGCCCGGCCGCGTCGGCTCGAGGATTAAAAAAGCGCGAGGCTTTGCTACGCCCAGTCATGCCATTCCTTCTCGCTCGGCTCTTTTGCCCTTGGCTCTTTTGAGGGTAAGGTCCCACAAAGACCTGCCAAGACGGCTTTCAGAAGCCACTTCTATAGTTTGAATCGACGCGGACAAACCCAAAAGCCCCTATTCCCTTATCCTACTATCACTATAAAGGGTTTGGCTGTCGAACAAAAGAGGTCTCGATACGCGCTTGACCGGAAAGAGCGCTTAAGACCCCTTGCTCGCGCTGCTATATACGCTCCAAGGCTTCAAAAAAGGTCAAGCCTTAAGGCCAACTAACTGCTACGTTTCCTGCCCTAGCCCGGCTTGGGCATCATCGTCGGCGGCAGGACGGGGCTCGTCGGCTTGCCTTCGGGTTTGGGCGCGGGCGCGCTCACGGGGGCGCCCTCACGCGCCCCTGCCTCGAGCTCGGGCAGGCTTTCACCGCGCATGACCAGGGCGAACTCGTCGGCGTGGAGCGTCTCGCGCTCCATCAATACCCTGACGACGGCCTCGAGCGCCTCCTTGCGTTCCTGCAGGAGGTTCAACACGCGCTTGTACTGGCTCTCCAAGATGGCCTTGACCTCGTCGTCGATGAGCCGCGCCGTCTCCTCGCTGTAGCTGCGCGCGCTCTCATAATCGCCCAGGTAGGACTCGCTGCTGGAGGTGAGCGCCACCCGGCCGACCGCCTCGCTCATGCCCCAGCTCGTCACCATACGCCTAGCCAGGTTGGTGGCCTGCTGGAAGTCGCTCTGCGCCCCGGTGGTCACGTCGTTGAAGACGATCTCCTCGGCCGCGCGGCCCGCCAGCGCCACGGCGATCTTGTCTAAGAGCATGTTGCGGGTGATGTAGTTGCGGTCCTCCTCGGCCAGCGACAGCATGTAGCCGCCCGCCCGTCCCCTGGGCACGACGGTGATCTTGTGGACGGGGTCGGCGTGCTCCAAAAAGTGCGCGGCCAGGGCGTGACCGGCCTCGTGGTAGGCGACGATGCCGCGCTCCTTGGGCGAGATGACCCGGCTGCGCCGCTCAGGCCCCATCACCACCCGGTCGGCGGCCTCGTCTAAGTCGTGCGGGGTGATCTCCTTGCGGCCGCTGCGCGCCGTGACCAGGGCGGCCTCGTTGAGCAGGTTCTCCAAGTCGGCCCCCACGAAGCCCGGCGTGCGCCTGGCGATGGTCTTTAAGCTGACCGTCTTGGCGAGCGGCTTCGAGCGCGAGTGGATGCGCAAGATCTCCTCGCGGCCCTTGACGTCGGGCGCGTCCACCACCACCTGGCGGTCAAAGCGGCCGGGCCGGAGCAGCGCGGGGTCCAAGACGTCGGGCCGGTTGGTCGCCGAGATGATTATTACGTCGTGCTTGGACTCGAAGCCGTCCATCTCGACCAGGAGCGCGTTCAGGGTCTGTTCGCGCTCGTCGTTGCCGCCGTTTAAGCCCATGCCGCGGCGTCTGCCGACGGCGTCGATCTCGTCGATGAAGACGATGCAGGGCGCGTTCTTCTTGGCCTGTTCGAAGAGGTCGCGGACTCTGGCCGCGCCCACGCCCACGAACATCTCGACGAAGTCCGAGCCGGATATGCTGAAGAAGGGCACCTTGGCCTCGCCCGCCACCGCCTTGGCCAGGTGAGTCTTGCCCGAGCCGGGCGGCCCCACCATCAACACGCCGTGGGGGATGCGCGCGCCCAGCTCGTGGAACTTGCCGGGGTTCTTTAAGAACTCGACGACCTCCCAGAGGTCCTGCTTGGCCTCGTCGACGCCGGCCACGTCGCGAAAGAGCGTGTGCGAGGTCTCCTCGGTGACCATGCGCGCCTTGGACTTGCCGAAGCTCATGGCGCCGTCGTTGCCGCCCGTTCTCGAGCCGCGCATGAGGTACCACAAAAAGGCGACCATGAGGACGATCATGACGCCCGGGACCAGCACCGAGCGCCAGTCGAAGCGGCTCGGCGCCACCTCGTAGTCGACGCCGTAGTCGCGCCTAAAGGCGTTGAGCTCGGCGTTGGTGAGGGGCTCGGACGACCTGGTGCTGAACGTCTCGCCGCCGACGAGCTTGCCCTGGATGTCGCGGTCCTGCACGCGGATCTCCCTGACCTCACCCGCTTCCAGCCGCTGATGGAAGTCGCTGAACCTGATGGCGCTGTCGTCGACGCGCGCGCCGCTTTGAGAGGCGATGAACACCACCACGCCAAGGATGACCACGGCGATAAGCAGCCCGCGGAGCGGAAATTTTCCCATGCCTAAGTGTACAGCTTCAGGAGCAAAACTATGTGAGCCAAACCTTAAAAGCAGGCTTCGGAGTCGGGGCCGCTTAGACTACCCCAGCCCGATCCCTGAATCCCGACCCCGCCGCTAGGGGCTGGTCTTGGCCAGGTCGTTGAAGCGCACGTGGGCGTTGTGGAACTGGAGCTCGACGGTGCCGACGGGTCCGTTGCGCTGCTTGCCGATGATGATCTCGGCGACGCCCTGCTTTTCGGACTGCTGGTCGTAGTACTCGTCGCGGTAGATAAACATGACCAGATCTGCGTCCTGCTCAATAGCCCCAGAGTTGTGACTGACAAGACCATCCGCGAGCCACGAAGCGGGTCCGGGTACGGTCAGATCATACACCTCTTCCACGCCCGCAGGCTCGATGGAGACGATGCGATCCCAGAAGAGGTCATTCTCGCACAGGTTGCGCAGGGTCTGGTCGTCGAGGACAGCGAGGTAAGTTGCCAGCATGGCTCTCGAGGGCCCGAATTGGAAATGTGAATTGCCCCCATAACTTTTGCCGCGCAAGAGCGCCATCCGGCGCTGAGAGATGCCTTGCTCGCGCATGAGCTGTTTGACGCGATCAAAGACCTCTTTGGGTAAGGTATCTACTTTGGGTAAGGTATCTACGTTGGTGTTTGCCTTCATGATTGCCAGTGCCTGGGTCAGCTTTTCCGCCTGTTCCTGCCGAGGGCCAAAGCCTCCAACGAGTATTAAGAACATTTGCTGGCTGGAGAGCCCCGAGACATTGACGTGGTAATTGGGCTTGTAGCCAACCTTCTCCACACGCTTGGTGCGCGCCACGATACCGAGCCGCAAAAGCAGCGCGGCAACGTCGGCTGCCAACCCAGGGCTGCTTGTTCCATAATAGATCTTGTGACTACCTCGCTGACCGGCTTTTCGGGTGTGAATGCAGCCGTCGGTTGCCCAGAGGTGGCGCAAGAGCAGGGCGATCTGCCTGTTGCCGAGGCGGAACGCCTCGGTGGGAACGCGCTTTTCAAACGAGCGCTGGTTGAAGATAGCCAACTCCTTTAGCCACTTGCCCACGCCCTGCGGTCGCCAGCGGTTGCCGTTGCCGCTGATGAGGAGCTGATGCCAGTTGTTGCGGCCCGGGTACCTGCTGACCCTTGCGCCAAAGGCCTCTTCGGCCGCGCGCTGAACTACCTGGCTGTTCTCCTCGGAGTTGGTGCTGTAGCGCAGCGGCTGCCCGCTAAGGTAGCTGCCGTCGCCGATGAGCTGGCCGAGCAGCCTGACCTGGCTGTCGGGCCAGCACAAAGCTTGCTCCGGTTCGGGCAGTTGCCGCGCCAAGGCCAGGCGCTCGCCCACCTTCAGTTCGGCGACGCGCCGCCAGCCGTCGAAGCTCAGCAGGCGGTGCTTGGCGGTGGCGCGAATCACCCGGCCGCTGGCCAGCCGCAGGGCGAAGACCGGTCGCTCGCCGACCCGCCAGACCTTGTCGCTGCGCGCGCTCACCAGACCTCCCTCGAGGGTTACGGCGACGACGTCGGGCGTGGTGCCCACGAGCTTGCGGATGGGCAGGCGGCGGCCGTCGGCGAGCACCACCAGCGTGTCGCCGGTCACGCACTCGCGCAGGTCCGAGAGCATGGGCCGCTTGTTGGGGCGGCTCTCGACCGCGCGTGAAAGCTGCGACAGGACCAGGACCGGGATGTCGAGCTCGCGCGCCAGGGCCTTGAGCCCGCGTGAGATGGTGGAGATCTCCTGCTGGCGGTTCTCGCCGAAGCCGCCGCGCCCGCCCGCGCTCATCAGTTGCAGGTAGTCGATGATGATGAGCCCGAGGCTGTGCTCGGCCATCAGCCGGCGCGCGCGGCTGCGGAGTTCCATGATGCTCATGTCGGCAGCGTCATCGATGAAGATCTTGGCCTCGGCCATCTTGCCGGCGGTGTCGGCGAGGCGCTGGAAGTCGCGGTCCGAGAGCTGGCCGTTGCGCACCCGGCTCATATCGACGCGCGCCTCAGAACAAAGCATGCGGGTGACGAGCTGGACACCCGACATTTCCAAAGAAAAGATGCCGATGGTCTGGCCCGAGCGCAGGGCGGCGTTCTGGCCGATGGTAAGGGCAAAGGCGGTGTTATGGGTAACGGTCATGTCCTCCAACAGAAATAAGCCGTCGCCCGAGAGGGTAAAGCCGTAGTAGTCGTCGATGCTATCGGCTTCGACGGTAACCCCGGTCACCTGCCAGTCACGGAGGTGCGACCACGGCTTGGCCCTCTTGCGCGGTACGCGCACCGGGATGAGGTGCACGTCGCCGTTGAAGCGCACCCGGTAGACCTCGCAGTGGTACACCGTGCCGTCCTCGCGCTTCAGGCTCGCCCTCCTGCTCGTCAGCGAGGTGCGGTAGCCGAGTGTGTCGCAGAGGTATTTGATCTGCCTCGCCAGGTTCTCGCGCTTCGTGGTGATTTCGTAGGAACCGTTTTGATTGGCTAAATAATGCCCGTCGGCGTCGATGAGGCCGGCTAAGAGCTCGAGTCGTCGAGGCCGCGAGGTGAGCAGATAGCTTTTGGGAATGTGCTTATCGCCGAGGACGCCCAGAGCCGCTAGTTGGCCCTGAAGCGATGCCTCCCTATCGGCAGCAGCACCTCCGCGGCAGCCCCTGGTAATCGCGTAGCTGGGACAGTGGCCGCCTTGGGCGTCGACGCTGACGATCATGTCCAGGCGGGCGGCGTAATCGTAGAGATAGCTGACGATCTCCTGGTCGGCGGCGGCAACCCTCACCTTGCAGGTGGCGCCGTCCCCCAACCACAGACCCAAAAAGTAGGGCTCTACGGTGGTGGGCGTTTCGGGGAACTCGACGCCCACCTTGTATCCCTTGAAGGTGTTCTGGAATTTCGGGCTCCGCGCCAGCCACTCCCTGACCGAAAGGTTCACGACCTCGCCCTTGTCCGGGTTGCGGCTACGCTTCAAGGAGACGATATGGCTGGCATTGACGCGGTAGTCGATTCCGTGGCGCTGTCTGACCCAGTACATCATCTCCCGGCCGCGGGCCAGCGAGAGCACTTGGCGCGGGCTCGAGTCGGGCCCCAGCAGGAGGTCGCCTATCTCGAGTTCCTCGACGGGCTTGAGCATGCCGCCATACATAACGACTTTCGTGCCCTTGCCGAGACACTTGCCCATCGACGGCCGCGCCGCCAAGACGTTCAGGGAGCTCGGCTGCAGACCGGCGGTAATCGAGTCGAGTTCCTTAAAGCCCGTGCGCAGACCCGAGACCGGGTCGTCGTTGCCGAAGAGCTCGTTGATGTAGGCAAAGGTGTCGCTGACCAGGCTGCCCATGCCCAAAAAGGCGTGCTTGCGCTTGCTGGTGGCGAGCTCGAAGATGCGCGACTCGGCCTTGTCGAGAATCTGCTCGAGCGGCTGGGCCTGGTCGTAGGCGGTCTGCATGATCTCGCCGCTGGTCGAAATCAGGTCGCGCAGGGTGGCCTTTTCGGCGACGATCTTGGCGTAGTTTTCGGCGTAGGCGGCGGTCGGTACACTGTCGGCCAGGCCGATCAGGTAAGGCACGCTGCCGACCCCCTCGAGCTCGCCTGTCTGTCTCAGTTCCTCGGTCAGGGTGACCAGGTCGATGGGCTCGGCGCGGCGCGCGAGCCGCTCCATCGCCCTGAAGATCTTGCGGTGGCTCTCCTTGTAGAACTGCGCGGCGGTGAGCCTGCCTTCGATCTGGGCGTAGACGTCGTTGTCGAGTAAGACGCTGCCGAGCACGCTCTCTTCGGCCTCGAGGTTCTGGGGGGGCATCCTGCTTTCCACGAGAGTATTCTATCCTTGTGGCTTTCACCGGGGATTAGGGCTGGGCGTTAGGGCTGGGCGGAAGTGAAAAACCCGGCGCCTGGAGTGGAGCGCCCAGGCGCGACGCCGCCAGCGACTACGCGGGCCGGGTGACTACGCGGGGATGTCGCAGCCTGTAGAATGGCGGCTGATGCTCGACCTCGCCGCCCTCATCGCCGCCTATCT
Organism: Deinococcota bacterium; assembly: GCA_030858465.1. Lineage (NCBI taxonomy): Bacteria > Thermotogati > Deinococcota > Deinococcota bacterium. Next base: position 9,651 of record JALZLY010000322.1, on the reverse strand, counting down.
GATCGGCTCGCTGCCCCTGGGCAGCCGCCTCGTCAAGTGGATGACGGGCTACGACGCGCGCGACATGAACGCGCACAACCTGGGTGTCGAAAACCTCCTGCGCTTTGTCGGCGCCCCCGTCGCCTTTGCCTCCTTTGCCCTCGACATCCTCAAGGCCTTTGGCGCGGTGGCGCTCTTTTTGGGCAGTCCCTGGGCGGCTTTGGGCGTCTACGCCGGGCACCTCTTGCCGCTGCCGCTCATCGACCAGAGCTCGCTGCCGCGCGGGCGCGGCAACGGCGTCATCCTCGGCGTCCTGGCGGGCCTCTGGGCCTTTTCCGGGGTGCCGCTCTTCGTGGTGGTCGCGCCCGTGCTTCTCTACTCGGCCCTGCTGGCCTATACCGGCTTCGTGACCTTGGCGACGCTGACGAGCCTGCTGGCCTTGCCCCTGCTGATGGCCCTGAGCGGCCAGCCTCTGGGGGCGATGTGGGCGACGGGCCTGCTCTTCGGCTTGGCGCTGTGGCGCCACAAGGTCGGCCTGGCGCGCATCGTCGACGGCACCGAGCCCAGGCTCGGCGACAGCCCGCCCGTGCGCGGCCGCGACCCCAGGGTGGTCTACGCTGCCTTTATGATTCACGCGCTCGCCCTAAAGGACGTCTGGCAGCCCGGCAGCCTGCGCTGGATGGGGCCGCTCTACGAGCGCGGGCTCCTGAGCGAGGGCGTCATCCGCTGGTTCTTGCCGCGCATGCGGCCCCTGGCCCACGCCAAGCTGCGCGGCATCGAACTCGCCGACGGCCGCGAACTCTGCGTGCTGATCATCTCCGGCCCAATGCTGCCCGACCAGATTCGGGCGCGTCCCGAGCAGGCCACGGCCATGGCCATTCAGGGTGCGCGCTTGGCCTATGAGCTGGGCGCGGAGGCCTTTGGCCTGGGCGCCTTTTGGTCCACCGTCGGCAACAAGGGCCAGGACGTGCAGGACGCCGTGCCGCAGATCCACATCACCAACGGCGGCGCCTACACCGCGGCCTCGGTCAAGGCGGCCGTGCCCGAGCTGCTCCGGCGCTTTAGGGCGCAGGGCGGCTCCTTGAAGCGCGCCAGTGCCGCGGTGGTCGGTGCCGGCGGCGTGGTCGCCTTTGGGGTGGCGCGGGTTCTCGCCGCCGAGGTCGCCGAACTGGTCTTGGTAGGCCGTGATCTGGCCCGCCTGGAGCGCAGCGCCGCCACCCTGCGTAAAAAGCACCCGACGACCACCGTCAAGACGAGCGCCAGCGTAGCCGACTGCGCCGCCTGCGATCTGGTCTTTACCGCCACCTCCGACCCGGACCCGGTGCTCTACGCCGAGCACGTCAAGCCCGGCGCCTGGGTCTTCGACCTGGGAAGGCCGGCCGACGTGGACAGCAGCGTTCTGGAGGTGCCGGGCGTCCAGGTGATCCCGGGCGGTGTGGTCAGGCCGCCGGGCAGCATGAAGAGCGAGTTCGACTTGCACTTTGGCGACGGTTTGATCCCAGCCTGCATGGCCGAGACCATGATCATGACGGCCACCAGGGAGTTTGGCCGCAAGTCGCTGGGGCCCGTCACCAAAACGGCCAACCTGGGGTTCTATCTGCGGGAGGGCAAGCGCTTGGGCTTTGAGATCGTGACCTGGGACGAGCGGGTGGCGGTCCTCTCGGAGGTGGCGTGAGAGCGGCCTTTCACCTGCCGGGCAGCTTCGAGAGCCGCGACGCCGAGACCCTGCTGCTCTGGGAGGCGGGCTGCCGCGGCCTCGAGGAGAGGGACGGCGCCGTCATCGCCTACTTCGACGAGCAGGTCGAGTTGCCCCTGGCGGGCGAGTGGCGGGGCGTGGACGAGGTGGACTGGCTGGCGAAGTACTATGCCGAGCTGAAGCCCCTGCGCAGCGGCCGCCTGCTGGTCTCGCCGACCCACTGTCTGGTAGAAGCGGGGCCGGGCGAGCGCCTGCTCCGGCTCGACCCCGGCATGGCCTTCGGCACCGGCCACCACCTCACCACGCAGCTCGCCCTGAGGGCGCTCGAAGCCCTCGAGCTCGCCGGCAAGGCCGTTCTCGATGTGGGCTCGGGCTCGGGCATCTTGGCTATCGCCGCCGACCTGTTGGGCGCTGAGGACGCGCTTGGCATCGACATCGACCCGGCCACGGTGTCGGTCGCCAGGAGCAACCGCGCGCTCAACCGCTCGGCCGCGCGTTTCCGCGAGGGGGTGTTGGACAGCGGGGTGGCGGACGCCTCCGCGGATGTGGTCGTCGCCAACCTCTTCGCCGAGCTGCACGCCGAGTTGGCGCCCGACTACCGCCGGGTCCTGCGCCCCGGAGGCGTGCTGCTGGCGACGGGCATCTTGGAGGCGCGCCTGGGACTCGTCTTGAACGCCCTCGGTGAGCACTTTTCCGAGGTGGCGAGTGAACCCCAAGACGGCTGGGCGCTGGTGACGGCGAGACCGTGAGGGTGCTGCCGTGAGGGTCGCACCGTGAGAGTCCGGCGGGTCTACCTGCCCGAGTTGGCAGCGGGCGAGCGGCTCCTCGTCGGCCCGGACGCGCATCACCTGAGCCGGGTCCTGCGGCTGCGGCCGGGTGACGCCGTCAGGGCCTTCGACGGCGAGGGCGTGGAGGCGGACGGCCGCGTCATGAGCATAGCCGAGGTCGCGGTGGCGCTCGAGCTCGAGGCTCCCGTCGAAACGACGCGCGAGTCGCCCCTCGAGGTCACCTTGGCGGTGGCGCTCTTAAAGGGCGACAAGATGAGCGACGTGGTGCGGCACGGCACCGAACTGGGCGCCGCGCGCTTCATCCCCGTCCTCACCTCCCGCTGCGACGTGAGGGTGCTCTCGGCGAACAAGCTCAGGCGCTGGCGGCGGGTTGCCCAGGAGGCGGGCAAGCAGTCGGGGCGGGCGGTCGTCCCGGAGGTGACGGAGCTGGTCGCGCTGGAGGAGCTGCGAGGCGAGGAAGCGCTGGTGGCCGACCCACGCGCCGCAACCAGCCTCACCGAGCTGGCGTTGCCAGGGGCCGGCCCGCTCCTGGTCCTGACCGGCCCCGAGGGCGGGCTCACGGGAGCCGAGCTCGAGCTTCTCACCCAAGAGGGCTTTCGTCCCGTTAGGCTGGGACCCCGAATCCTGCGGGCGGAGACCGCGCCGGTCGCGCTGCTCTCCGCCCTGCTCCTGCCGGAGGCACGTTGATGAAAACCCTCATGCTCGCGCTCACCCTGCTGCTCTTGCCCGCCTGCTCGCTCGCCTATATCCCGCTCATCCCCGAGGCCCAGGTCTGGGAGCCGGTGCTCGAGCTGCGGGGCTCTGGGGGCCTCGCCGCCGAGGACGGGCGGCTGGTGCTCCGGCTGAGCCTGAGCGAGGTGCCCGAGCCCGGCTGGCTCGCCCTGCAGTGGTTCGGGCCAAACCGCCTGCAGGTTTCGGAGTCCATCTGGATCGAGCAGGCGGGCGAGGAGCGCATTGTTTTCCTGCCCGGAGAGGTTGAACTCGTCCCCGGCCTCTGGCGGGTGGTCGTCTCCTTCGATTCGGCGGTGGCGCGGCAGTTTTCGCTGACGGTGGATTGACGCGGCTCGAGCACACACGGGTCCGGGCTTGTGGTGACCTTCAGGCCTTCCAGAGCAGCAGGCGTCGCCAGGGCAAGAAAATAGCCAGACTTGGTGCTCTCCGCAGCGTAAAAGTGAGTAAAAGGGTGCCGGGTAAGAGAGCGATTGCCGTGACTGCTGACCATAACACGGTACCGAATGATGCTGAATGTACCGAGGTTCAAATGCCCAGGTAACGGGTCTTGAGCTCGGGCTGCGCCTCGAGCTCGTCTGAATCTCCCGTCCAGACGATGCGGCCCTTCTCGAGGATGGTGTTGCGGTCTGTCACCTTGAGCAGTTCCCTCAGGTTGCTGTCGATGACTAAAATGGCCTGGCCGCCCTCTTTGAGCAGCCGAATGCTGCGCCAGATCTCGGCGCGCAAGAGCGGCGCCAAGCCTTCGGTGGCCTCGTCGAGGATGAGCAGCCGGGGGTTGGTGAGCAGCGCCCGGCCGATGGCCAGCATCTGCTGCTCGCCGCCCGAGAGCTGGTTGCCCATGTTGCTGCGTCTCGCGTCCAAGGCGGGGAAGAGCGCGTAGACGCGCCCTAAGGTCCAAGGATCCTTGCGCCCGAAGGGGTTGCGGGCGGTGGCGACGAGGTTCTCCTGGACGCTAAGGTTGGGAAAGACCTGCCGTCCCTCGGGCACCAGACCGATGCCGAGGCGCGCGATCACATAGGGCGGCGCCCTGTGAATGGCGCGGCCGGCGAAGAGGATGCTGCCGGCCCTGGGCGGGGTCAGGCCCATGATCGCCCTCACCGTCGTCGTCTTGCCCATGCCGTTGCGGCCCAAGAGCCCGACCACCTCGCGCTCGCCGACGGTGAGGCTGACGCCGAAGAGCACCTGGGAGCTTCCGTAGGCGGTCTCGACGCCGTTCAGCTCGAGCATCAGCCTTTTAGGTAGGCGCGCCGCGCCTCCGGACTCGCCCGCACCTCCTGGGGCGTGCCGGAGGCGATGACGCTGCCGTAGACGAGCACGCTCACCTCGTCGGCCAGGGCGAAGACCACGGCCATGTCGTGCTCGACCAGGAGGACGGCGTGATCGGCTTTGACGGCGCGGATGAGCTCGGTCATGGCGGCGGTCTCGCTTGGGCCCATGCCGGCCATCGGCTCGTCCAAGAGGAGCACCCTGGGTTCTGTGGCGAGCGCCATGGCGACTTCGAGCTGCCGCTTTTGGCCGTGCGAGAGGCTGGCGGCGGGCGTTTCCGCCTTGTCGCCGAGGCCGACGCGCTCCAGCAGCCTCCGCGCCGGCTCGCTCAGCGCCCGCTCGCGGCGGGCGTCGCGCCAGAAGCGGAAGTGGTGAGAACTCCTGGCCTGCACCGCCAGGGCGACGTTCTCGAGCGCGGTGAAGCCCTCCAAGACGGCGGTGATCTGAAACGAGCGGGCGATACCCAGCTTGGCGCGGCGGGCCATGTCGAGACCGGTGATGTCTTGGCCGTCAACGAGCACTCGGCCGCGGTCGGGCCTGAGTTCCCCGCTAAGCTGGGCGAGCGCGGTCGTCTTGCCCGCGCCGTTGGGGCCGATCAAGGCGTGGATCCGGCCGTGATGGAGCCTCAGGCTCAAGTCCCTGGTCGCCATCAGCGCCCCGAAGGACTTTTGCAGTCCCAGCGCCTGCAAGACGGCCCCTTCGCCCTCGAGCCGCTCGGGCTTGACCGTCTCGGGCTTGACCGTCTCAACTTTGACCGTCTCAGGCTTGACCATCTCAGTCGTCTCGGCTGAACAGCCCGGCCAGGCCGCGCTTGGCGAAGAGCACGATGAGGATGAGAATCGGCCCCAGGAAGAGCCCCCAGTGCTCGGTGTAGGCGATGAGCGCCTCCTCCATCAGCAAGAACGCGCCCGCGCCGACGACGGGACCGACAAGCGTGTTCATGCCGCCCATGATGACCATCACCATGAGCTGGCCCGAGCGCGACCAGTGCATCACGCCGGGGCTGACGAACTCGCTCAGGTTGGCGAGCATGGCGCCGGCTAAGCCGCCCACCGCCCCGGCGATGCAAAAGGCGGCGAGCCGGTAGGGCAGCGGCCGGTAGCCGAGCGCGCGCATGCGCAGCTCGTTGCTTTTGAGGCCGCGCAGGACCCGCCCGAAGCGCGAGTGGACGATGCGGTGAAAGAGAAAGACCCACAGCACCAGCAGGCCGTAAGCGACGTAGAAGAAGAGCATGCGGTCGCTGAGGTCGAGCGTGCCAAAGGCGTTTGGCCCCCACCACAAGGCCAGGCCGTCCTCGCCGCCGTAGCGCCGCAGGGTGAGCGCGAAGAAGTAGAGCATCTGGGCAAAGGCCAGCGTGATCATGATGAAGTAGACGCCCCTGGTGCGCAGCGAGATGACGCCGATCAGCAGCGCAAAGAGCGCGGAGACGAACATGGCGAGCGGCCAGACGAAGAGCGCCTGGTTGAAGAGCGCCTCGCTGGTGAAACCGAGGACGGGCTCGCCGTAGAAGGCGTGGTAGGAGAGGATGCCCACGGTGTAGGCGCCGACGCCCAAAAAGGCGGCGTGGCCAAAGGAGACGAGCCCGCCGTAGCCGAGGATGAAGTTGAGGCTCAGGGCGGCGAGGCCGTAGATGGCGACCCTTGCCAAGGCCGAGACGAGAAAGCGCTCGCCCGCGGCCTCGGCGATTAAAGGCGCGACGCCGAGCAGCAAGAGGACGGCGAGGGTGAAGCCGTGGCGTCTCACCTCCCGGCTCTCACTTAATGCCCTCTCCGAACAGGCCCGAGGGTTTCAGGGCCAGGACGACGGCCATCAGGATGTAGATCGACATCGAGGCGAGCGAGCTGCCGACGGCGTTGGCGTCGGAAGGCGACAGCGCCACGCTCAAGAGGGTAGGCAGGTAGACGCGCCCCAGCGTATCGGTGAGGCCGACCAGCAAGGAGCCCACCACCGCGCCCCGGATCGAGCCGATGCCGCCGATCACGATCACCACGAAGGTGAGGATCAGAATCGTCTCGCCCATGCCCGACTGAACCGCGGTAAAGGGCGCCGCCATGATGCCGGCGAGGCCCGCCAACAGCGCCCCAAGTCCGAAGACGACGGTGTAGAGGGAGGCGATGTTGACGCCCAAGGCGCCTACCATCTCGCGGTTGCTGGCGCCCGCGCGGATCCACATGCCGAGCTTGGTCTTTTGCACCAGCCCGTAGAGGAGCAGCATGACTAGCGCCCCGACGGCGATCACCGCCAGGCGGTAGACGGGGTAGGGGACGCCGGGAATTAACTCGACCGAGCCGGCCAGCCAGGGGGGCACGTCGAGCCGCAGCGGCGGCCTGCCCCAGGTAACCCGCACCAGCTCGTTGAAGAAGAGGATCAGCCCGAAGGTCGCCAGCACCTGGTCCAAGTGGTCGCGCCTGTAGAGCCGGCGCATGATGGTGAACTCGATCAGCATGCCGACGACCCCCGCGGCGGCGACGCCGGCCAAGAGCCCCCAGAGAAAGTTGCCGGTCGCGGCGGTGACGCTGGCGGCCACAAAGGCACCCGTCATATAGAGCGAGCCATGCGCCAAGTTGATCAGGTTCATGATGCCGAAGATAAGCGTCAAGCCCGACGCCATGAGCAGCAGCGTGACGCCCAATTGGACGCCGTTCAAAACTTGTTCGGTGAAGAGAAGCATCGGGAGCGGCGGTAAAGCGCGAACCCTTTCGGGGTGTTCGGGCTTTACCGCCTTATTGAAACCTTAGCTCAGGGCATTTGGCAGTCGGCGGCGTAGGCGTCCTGGTGGTCTTCGAAGATGGTGCCGGCCAGGCGGTTGGTGACGTTGTCGTTTTCGTCCACGTAGACCTCGCGCAGGTAGATGTTCTGGATGGGGTGGTGGTTGGGGCCGAAGCGGAAGGCCCCGCGCACCGAGTCGAAGTCGGCCTCGCGGAGCGCCGCGATGAGCGCCTCGGTGTCGTCTATGTTGCCGTTCACCTGCTCGAGCGCGCTCAGGATCAGGTTGGCGGTGTCGAAGCCCTGGCTCGAGTAGAGCGTCGGGTACTCGCCGTAGCGCTCCCGGTAGGCCGCGACGAAAGCCTGGTTGGCGGGGTTGTCCAGGTCGGGCGACCACTGCGAGGTGTTAAACGTCCCCACCGCGGCCTCGCCGACCGCGTCGAGCAGGGTGTCGTCGAAGGAAAAGGCCGAGCCGAAGAGCGGGATCTCGCCCAGAAGCCCCGCCTGGGCGTACTGGCGGACGAAGTTGATGCCCATGCCGCCGGGGTAGAAGAAGAACACCGCGTCGGGTTGGGCGGCGCGCAGCGCGGAGATCTCGGCGGCATAGTCGGTCTGGCCGAACTGGGTGTAGACCTCGCCGGCGAGTCCGCCGCTGTAGTAGCGCTTGAAGCCGTTGAGCGCGTCCTGCCCGGCGGGGTAGTTGGGCGCGAGGATGTAGACGTTGTCATAGCCCTCGTCCCCTACGTACTGCCCCATCGCCTCGTGGAGGTTGTCGTTTTGCCAGGCGACGTTGAAGTAGTTGGGGTGGCAGCCGCGGCCGGCCAGGTCGGAGGGCCCGGCGTTGGGGCTCACGTAGACCACGCCGCGGCGCACCAGGCGCGGCACCGTCGCCATGGCGACGTTCGAGAAGATCACCCCGGTCATGATCCTGACGCCCTCGCGCTCGACCAGCCGGTCGACGAGCTGCACCGCCTGCTCGGGGTTCTGGGCGTCGTCCTCGACGAAGAGCTCGAGCTCGATGGGGCTGCTGCGCATCTCGACCGCGAGCTCGAAGCCTTTGCGGACGTGGTCGCCCAGGTAGCCGCCGCCGGTCGACAGCGTCGTCACCATGCCGATCCTGACGGGTTCTGCCAGAGCGTTGCCGAGCAGGCCGAGGGTACCGAAGAGAAGCACGAGAAGTCTAAAAGCGCGCATGGGACCTTCCTTTCTTTTGCTCACGCTGAGCGTACCAGCGAGTCTATAATGCCGCACCGTCAGCATAGCTCTTTTAGGGCTCGAGCCCCTTCATGATTTCTTCCTGGACGACTTCCCAGGCGGGTGTGCCGACCACCACGGGCTCGAAGTGGCCGGTGGCGGGGAGCGTCTCGAGGCGCGCGGCCTCGCCCCGCGCCTGCGCGGCGCGCACATACGCTTGGACGTAGTCGAGGGGAACGATGTCGTCCTCCTCGCCGTGGATGAAGACCTGTGGGCAACCGAGAGGAAGCAGTGCCGCCGGCGAGGCCTGCGCGTAACGCTCCGGCCGCTCGCCGGGCCCGCCGCCGAGAAGCTCCTGCGGCGCGCCCTGACAGAGCCCGCGCGCGGCCGCCTCGGCCAGGTCGGGGATGCCCGCCAGCGACACCACGCCCCGCAGGAGCAGGGGGTCGGGCCGGTAGAGCGGGCTGCTCTGGGGCAGCCGCTGCCGTCCCGCCAGCCACAGCGCCAGCTGGCTGCCGGCGGAGTGGCCGACGGCGAGCAGCCGCGCCAGGTCGAGGCCGTACTCCGGCGCCAAGGCTCTCAGCGCCTCGGTTGCAGCCGCCACGTCCAACAAGGTGGCCGGCCAGCCGCCCCCGCCGCCCAGCCGCCGGTACTCGACGTTCCACACCGCGCTACCCGCCCCCGTCAGCCTCTGCGCGGCCTGGCCGAAGTAGTCGAGGCTGACGCGCTCGCGCCAGCAGCCGCCGTGCAGGAGCATGACGACGGGCAGTAGTACCCGCACTAGCGGGGGCCTAGTGGCCCTACACTGTAGTACCCGCACTAGCGGGGGCCTAGTGGCCCTACACTGCGGCCTCGCCGCGTCAGGTCCCGGCAGGTAGAGGTCGGCGAACTGCGCCGCCGCCTCACCGTAAGCGACGCGCCGCGTCGGCGGGACGGGAGGCAGGGCCGCGAGGTGGTGGCGGCTGAGCAGGGGCGTGCCCTTCTCGAGCTCGAGGCCGTCATGCCCATCATGAACCGGAATGGTTTGACGCTTGCCGGACGTGACCTTTCCCCTCTCGGTGGCATCCTCTAGACGGCAGTGTCGCAGGACGCGCAGCTTGTGCTCTTTGCAGCTCAGCTTATCATCCGGACCTAAAAAGTCAAGGCATAAAAATTTGACGTTGAAAATAGTTGGCTGAGAGGCTATGCTGGAACAGCATTTCACCGCTGCGGATTGGAAGATGCACAGAGCGCAAGCGCAACTCGCCGACAAACACGCCGTCGTGACCGGAGGGGGTCGCGGCATCGGGG
>JALZLY010000321.1 GCA_030858465.1 Deinococcota bacterium | reverse complement strand
GAGGTATAGAATGCGAATTGGTCCCTTTGGCATCTGGGAAATCCTCATTATTCTGATCGTGGTTTTGCTGCTCTTTGGCCCTAAGCGCCTACCCGAACTTGCTAAAAGCGTCGGCCAGTCTGTCCGGGAGTTTCGTAGAGGCATCAAGGACCTCAAGAATGACATTGACATTGAGGAGAATGTTGGTGAGCAGAGAAGAGAAACGGTCGGCGCGAGCAAAGTTGTCACACCTGTAGACAGCGAAGCTGACAAAGTCTGAGAGAGTGTTTGATAAAAGTTCAACGTCCAAGCCTTCGCACCATCAGATGAATCATGGCGGATTTCGATGAATGCCTCGCTTGTCTGTACCAGACGCTCGTAATCCTTGGTCAGCCGGCGGTACTTTGTTAGCCACGCTAACGTGCGCTCCACCACCCATCTTTTAGGCAGCACCTCAAAAGGTTCTGGCAGGACTGGTTTTAGATGCATGTTGGCGTGACTGATGACTTGCCCTCACTGCAACTGTGATCAGGCGAAAGAACTGAAGAAACCTACCAACCTCGGTTACAAGGGCTACTACTGTGGCGGGTGCGACAGGACGTTCAACGACATAACAGACACGCCTTTTGACCACCTCAAGTTCCCGACTGACATTGTGCTGCTCGTGGCGCTGTGGTGACTCCAACTGTATGACTCTAGCGAACAGCGCTATGTTTGGGCGCACAACCTGGTCAACCTTCACTCTGTCAACGCTACAAAGCTTCAGAACCGAAGCGTGGAATTTTAGGCTGAAGGCTCGACAAGAGAGCTGCACCATGTCCGCAAAGCATTTTGCGACGCGCGGTTTGTCGTTCCAGAGGCTATCTTCGATAACTTCACTTTAGATGTGTCGGCCCTGCGTGGACATCATCAAGAGTAGCGAGTTGTCGGTGCACCGTCTGGCGTAGGCCGCGGGGATGTCCAGCAGCAAAGCCGGGATGGCGCCCGCGCCGATTCAGGGGGTTGTTCACGCGCTCCAGAAAGGGCGAGCGGCAATCCCTGTCGAGCACGGGCAGGTGACCAGCCGCTACTTTCCCGTAAACGCCGCCGCGCGCTTTTCCAAAAAGGCCGCGGTGCCCTCGCCGGCGTCCTCGGTGGTGACCGCCAGGCCAAAGAGGTCAGCTTCGATCTCGAGCCCCTGAGCGAGCGTCACGTCGAGGCCGCGCGCCACCGCCTCCTTGGCCAGGCCGAGGGCTACGGGAGCGTTCTTGACGGTCAGGGCGGCGAGCTCGAGCGCGCCCGCTAGCGCGTCCTCCACCACCCGGTTGACCAGGCCGAGCGCCAGGGCCTCGTCGGCCCTGACGTGCCGGCCGGTGAGGATGAGGTCCAGGGCCCGGCCCCGGCCGATGAGCCGGGGCAGGCGCTGGGTGCCGCCGTAGCCGGGGATGAGTCCCAGACCGACCTCGGGTAGGCCCAGCCGGGCGCCCTCGCCGGCGACGCGCAGGTCGCAGGCCAGGGCCAGCTCGAGGCCGCCGCCCAGGGCGAAGCCGCCCACGGCGGCGATGGTGGGAATCTGCAGGGCGGCCAGGCTGTTCATGAGCCCCTGACCGTCCAGGGCCGCCTCGCGGCCGCTGAAGACGCTGTCCAGCTTGTTCAGGTTGGCGATGTCGGCGCCCGCGACGAAGGCGCGGCCCGCGCCGGTGATGACCAATGCCCTGACGTCTACGTCGGCCTCGGCGAGCTCGAGCGCCACGCCCAGCTCGACCACCAGGTCGGCGTTCAAGGCGTTCAGCGCGTCCGGCCGGTTGACGGTGATGAGCCCAACCCCGTCCCTGACCTCATAGTCCAGAAACTGAAAGTCCAGCTCTTCAGCCGTGTCCGCGCCCGTGTCTACGCTGTTGTCAACGTCATTGTCCATACCCGTTCCTCGTTTCCTCTTGTCTAGGAGCCTGCCTTGGGGTCGTCGTAGAGGTAAAAGCCCTCGCCGCTCTTGCGCCCGAGCAGGCCGGCCCGCACCATCTGCCTGAGCAGCGGGGCGGGGCGGAACTTGCCGTCGCCGAACTCGCCGTGAAGCGTCTCGGCGGCGGCCAAGGTCACGTCGAGGCCGACGAGGTCGGCCAAGGCCAGGGGGCCCATCGGCATGTTGGCGCCGAGCTTCATGGCCGCGTCGATGTCCGAAGCGGAGGCGACGCCCTCGGAGAGCGCGTGGACGGCGTCATTGAGGTAGGGCACGAGCAGCCGGTTGACGATAAAGCCCGGCTTGTCCCCGCAGAGGATCGGCGTCTTGCCGATGCCCTCGACAAAGGCCTTGGCCGCCTTGAGAGTGTCGTCCGCGGTCTTGAGCCCCCGGACCACCTCGACGAGCGGCAAGACCGCCACGGGGTTGAAAAAGTGCAGGCCGCAAAAGCGCTCCGGCCGGCTGACGAACGAGGCGAGCTGGGTGATCGACAGGCTCGAGGTGTTGCTGGCTAAGATCGCCTCGTCTCTGGCGACCCCGTCCACCCTCCGCCAGAGTTCGCGCTTGGCCGCCAGGTCCTCGTAGACGGCCTCGATGACGACCTCCGCCTCGGCGATGTTGTCGAGGTCGCCGATCAGGGTGATGCGCGCGAGCGTGCCGGCCTTGTCGTCCTCGCTCATCTTGCCCCTTTTGACGAGCCGGGAGAGGCTGGTGGAGACGGCCTCGAAGCCCCGGTCCCGCGCCTCGCTGCTCACGTCTTGCAGGAGAACCTCGTGACCGGCGCCAGCGCAGGTCTGGGCGATGCCCGCGCCCATCGTGCCCGCGCCCAGGACGGCGACCGTCATGGTGTCCCCGGCGACGCTGTCTGCAGGCGGCAGGCCGCCTCGAGTGCTGTTTCGACCATGTGCTCGACTCCTTCTCTCAAAATCTCCGGGGCGACGAACCGCGCGTCGCCGATGTAGTTCGACGCCACCAGGGCGCAGCCCGTCTCCACCCCGCGCAGCTTGCCGATCAAAAACAGCGCCGAAGCCTCCATCTCGACGGCGAGGACGCCGCGCGCCGCCAGGGTCTTCACGTCCTGGGCCGTGGTGGCGTAAAAGGCGTCCTCGGTCTGGATGAGGCCGACGTGGAAGGGGCGCCCGGCCTCCTCGGCCGCCCCGACCAGGGCGCGGGTCACCCCAAACGAGGCCGCGGGCGCGTAGGCGTCACCCCTCAGATACTGGCGGGTGGTGCCGTCGCCGGGCACCGAGGCCGTGGCGACGAGCAGCTCGCCGGGCCTTACCTCTTTGGAGACGATGCCGCTGGTGCCCACCCGGACGAGCGTCCTGGCGCCCAAGCGGATGATCTCCTCGGCGACGATGGCCAGGCTCGGGCAGCCCATGCCGGTCGTCTGCACCGACACCCGCGCGCCCTTATAGCGGCCGGTGTAGCCGAGCAGGCCGCGGTGGTCGTTGTAGCGTTCGGGCGCCTCGAAAAAGGTCTCGGCGATGTAGCGCGCCCGCCGCGGGTCGCCGGGCAGGAGCACGAAGGGGGCGAGGTCGCCCTCGCGGGCGTGAATGTGGAGCTGGCTCATCGGGTCCGAGGATACCACCCTTTACCGCCCCGGCACCCCTCCCCAACACCGGATTTGCCGGCACCGGATTTGCCGGCACCCGGATTTGAGGGAAGAACGCGCCGGCGCTAGGACCCGGCGCTAGGACCCGGCGCGATAGTTGAGCCTGGTCCAGCCGACGAGGTCGTCGGCGAGGGCGTGGCTGGCCAGGTTGAGGGGAATCGCGGCCGGCTCGCGACCGTGCCGGCCGCGGTAGGCCTCGCGCAGGTGACTCTTGGCGAGGAGGCGGTAGGCCTCGAGCGTGAGGGCCTCGAGCGTGAGGGCCCCCGAGTCCGAGCCCGCCCACTCGGCCTCGAAGCCGCCGCGGTCCGAGAGCTCGAGCTCCCGGCGGTCCAGCCTCACCCTCACGGGGCCGAGCGGGCAGATTACCACGACGCTCGAGGCTCGAGCCATGCTAGAGGGCGAGCGGGCTCACCGGCGGCTCGCCGCGCAAGACGCGCAGGACGTCCTCGGCGACGCGCAAGGAGGCGCGGCGGTTGGCCTCCTCGGTGACGCCCGCGACGTGAGGAGTGAGCAGGACGTTGGGGAGGCCGCGCAGCGGGTCGCCCTGGCCAGGCGGCTCCTGGGCGCGCACGTCCAAGGCCGCCCCGGCCAGGCG
>JALZLY010000320.1 GCA_030858465.1 Deinococcota bacterium | reverse complement strand
GCTGTAGCCGAAGCCGTCCAGCTCCTTCGTCAGCAACGTTTCGGGGAGCGTGGCGACGTGGTCCAGGAGCGCGTCCAAACTCCCGTGGGTCCAGCCATGAAACGTTTTGATGCCTGCGTGCGTGAACATCTCGCCTCCTTAAAGGGTCGGGCTAGAAGTGACAGACGTTGAAAAGCTTGTCTGCGCGTATTGGGTGGGCCGTGCTCATCCGGGCTCCTCTCGAAGCAGGCCGGCACTGGGCATGTTCAGGAGGGGAAAGGGGTGTTGCGCCCCAGGCGGCCGGCGGGACGGCTCTGCGAGAGCTCGGGCTCGAGCCTTTCCGCCCAGGCTTTGAGGGTGAGGGCCAGGCGCCGGCGCGGGCTCAGCGTCTGCGCGCGGAGCAGGCAGTGACGCCGCGCTTCGTCGTGCAGGGTCTCGAGGCGTTCTCGGGTGAGCGCTTCCAGGCTTAGGGGCGACATCATGGCGGACCTCCCTGGGCGTCGCGCGACCTGCTGGTGTCGGCCATGGGATGGAGTCAACCATGGAGTGTCACGTGACATGAATATTCTACGCCACGTGGGGCTCCTTGACAAGTTCCGCGAACAGGGAAAGCTGTGGTGCAGAAGAGGAAACGTCGAGAGCAGGGCGTTCGGCCAGGGCGAGTGAAGTTTCTCACTCGAGCCCGGTCAAGCCCTGCCCTAGACGACCTCGAGCCGCTCTAGGTAGCAGCTCACGCGCAGGCAGCACGCGGGTCGTGCCGACCTTCTCGAGCTGCGCCACGGTGGGTTCGACGTTCTCCGTCTGGCTGAAAGCTTGCTGGCTTATGCCCGGTCGAAAGGGTTGAGCACGGACACGCCGCTGCGGTCGAGGTCGGCCACGTTGCGGGTGACCAGGGTCAAACCGTGCACCTGGGCGGTTGCCGCCAATAGGCCGTCGATCACCGGCAGCGGGGTGGGCGCATTGAGGCTTCCCCACACCTCGCCGATAGCGGCGGTAATCGGCAAGATACGCTCGCGGTAGTCGCGCTTCAAAGTTTCCAGCCAGGTCTCGTAAACCTTTGCCTGTCTGGGGTCGCGTGGTTTCAAGTGGTCGATGCCCTGCCGGATCTCACCGATCACCAGAACGCTCACATAAAGCTCGTCGCCCTCGACTGAGGCGAACCAGGCTTTGACGCCCGCGTTGCCGCGCGGCTTGCGCCCTTCAGAAAGCACGTTGGTGTCCAAGAGATAGCCCGTAGGGAGATAGCTCACAGGTCGACGGTGCGCGCTGTCTCTTTGGAGCGAGAAAGCTCGAGTTCACTCAGGTCAGGATCGCTCAGCAAGAAGGTTTTGAAGTCGGGCCGGCTACCGCTCAGTTCGCGATAGGTTTCGGCGGAGAGCACGACGACGACCTCCTCGCCGCGACGCGTCACCACTTGAGGACCTTCCTCGAGCGCCCGCCTAACGAGCTGGCTGAACTTTTGTTTGGCGTCTTGGAGCTGCCAGGGCATAAAGGGCCTCCTATCCAGTCTGTCTAGATTATACCAGAAACCCACCTCGTTGAGCCGTCACGGCGCGGGGCCATATCAGGACCGTCCGGCACAACCTGCAAAACCCCCGTTTTTATAACCGGTGTATAACCGGGCCTCCGCTAGCCTTGGCTTGTCAGAAGCCGAGAGGAGGTCCAAGCCGTGAATCCTTGATGGGACATCCTTGATGGGACATCAAGGATCACCTCTGCCCCCGCTGCTTCAGGGCCGTTCCTGAAACCGCACCTCGTGCGGCCGCGCCCGTCAAGGAGCTATCTGGACTTGGAGGCAAGCTTGAAAAGACCTAGAGCGACTACGCCATCAGGCCTGGCGAGGCGTCTCGAGCGGTGGCAGTTCTGCCAGCTCTCTGGCGACGCCTCGCGCCAAGCTCTCTTGCCCTAGCTCGTGGTAGAGGGTCAGGCTCTGTTGGTAGTGCATGTTCGCCTCGGCGTGACGCCCCTCGGCCCAGGCGATGGCGCCCAACAGCCGATACACCTCGCCGAGCGCGTGCCTATGGCCGACTTCCGTAAGGAGCGCGCGCGACTCTTCGGCGAGGATGCGCGCGCCACGCGGGTCGCCCGTTTCAAGGCGCAGTTGCGTCGCGGGTTGCAAAAACAGCCCGAGCCCCCACCGGTTGCCGAGGCGGCGGAAGATGGCGAGGCACTCCTCGAGCGGCATCTTCGCGGCCTCGTGCTCCTTTAGCGCCAAGGCGGACTTAGCCAGCCAGCCGAGCGCAAACGCCGTCCACCAGAGGTCGCCTTCGCGGCGAAAGACGGTGAGCGCAGCCTCGAGCAGCTCCCTGGCTCTGCGAGGCTCCCCTTGCATATAGCGGGTCATCGCCAGACTGCCGCGCGTGCGGGCTGTTTCTCGCGTGTTCTCCATACCCAGCTCGGCTCAGAGCTCGAGCGCCTGTTGGAGCCACGCCTCGGCGTCCTCCAAATCCCCGCGCAGCCAGGCCGCGTGGCCGAGGTGGTAGAGGAGCCCGGCACGGTGACGGGC
>JALZLY010000319.1 GCA_030858465.1 Deinococcota bacterium | reverse complement strand
TTTTGCGCTCAGGCTAACACTTCGCCCGGATGAAGGCTTTGGACGTCGAAGCGCCCGAAGTCCTCGGCGTTGAGCGTGAGCAGATGCTCGAGGTCATGCGCCTTCATGGCGGCGACGAGCCTGGCGTCGTGGACTTGCTTGCCTGAAACCTGGTGGAGGGTAACGAGCTCGAGCCAGTGGTCAAACACCTCCGGCACATCCTCGAGAAGCGTCCACTCCCGGATGAGGTCATCGACCAGAGCGCGAACAGTGGCCAACGACCATCCCAGGCCGTTGACCGCCGCAGGCCTGCTCGCCGCTGACCAGAACTCATAGATAACTTGCGGCACGAGAATGAGTTCGTGACCTTGGATAGCGAGGTTTTGGACTGCCTGAGAGACCACCGGGTAGAGCCCGTCATCCTGATTGACGGTTCGCAACACGACATTGGTGTCAAGGAGATAACGCATCAATCGTAGATATCGTCTCTCGCGTTGTAATGCTCGGGCCAACGCACGTCCGTTTTGTGAGCGATGCGTTTCATAAAGGCTGCTACGGCTCTTGCACGTTCCTCCGGGTCTGCGATGTCGTGGAGCTTGCGCGGCGCGGGCTCGAGCCGGATGACCTTGCCTTCGCGCTCGAGCCTGTAAACCACATCCTCTCCCGACTCGCCGAGCAGGTTCTTGGGAACAAGCAGATTGCCGTGTTCATCTGGTTTTAAATAGACTTTTGCCATAATCTCACCGTATCCCTGTCTCCCTGCCCGCCGTCCTCCGACAGGCTAGTGAATGTCGATGCCGACTTCCCTGCGGTACCTTTCCATCTCCTCCCACTCGAGCACCTCCGGCCGGGTCCGGGTCAGCTCGTTCCAGGTGACCGGCGGCCGCTCCGGCGGGACGGCGACCATGGTGATGCAATCTTCGACCGGGCAGACGAGCGAACATAAGGCGCAGCCCACGCAGTCGCTCTCGCGCACCACGGGCTGCGGCTTGCTGCCGTGAAGCGCCATACCGGGTTCGATCTTTTGCCCGCCCAGCATGAGGTCGATACACTGGTGCGCGCCCTCGTCGCAAGCGACATAGCAGAGGTTGCAGTTGATGCAAAGCTCGGGGTTGATCTTTGCCACGCTCTTAAAGGCGAGGTCGAAGTCGCCGAAATCGGAAATCCTCGGCAGCGAGGCGCCGATTACCTCTTGAACCGACTGGGCACCTTTCTCGTCGAGCCAGTTTGAGAGGCCGTCGCTGAGGTCTTCGATAATCCTAAAGCCGTAGTGCATGACCGCCGTGCAGACCTGCAGGCTGGTCGCGCCTAATAGCAAAAACTCGGCGGCGTCGCGCCAGGTCTGGATGCCGCCCATCCCGGAAATCGGCAGCTTCGCCTTGCGCACCTGCGGTTCGCTGGCGACCGAGGAGAGAAGGTGCAGGGCGATGGGCCGCACCGCCGGACCGGCGTAGCCGCCGTGGCCGCCTTTGCCGCCGATGTTGGGCCGGAGCTGAAAGTTGTCCAGGTCCACGCCGATAATCGAGTTGATGGTGTTGATTAAAGAGAGCGCGTGGGCCCCACCCTGAACCGCCGCCTGCGCGGGCTTGGTAATGTCGGTGACGTTTGGGGTGAGCTTGACGATGACGGGAATGCGGGCGGCCGAGGTCACCCACTCGGTGATCACCTTGCAGTACTCCGGCACCTGACCGACCGCCGCGCCCATGCCGCGCTCGCTCATGCCGTGGGGGCAGCCGTAGTTGAGCTCGATGCCGTCCGCCCCGGTGTCTTCGATCTGCAAGACGATGTCGCGCCAGACCTTGGGGTCGGACTCGACCATCGCCGAAACGATAAGCGCCCGGTCAGGCCAGAGCCTTTTCACCTCGGCGATCTCGCGCAGGTTGACCTCTAAGGGCCTGTCGGAAATGAGCTCGACGTTGTTGATGGCGACGAGTTTTTGGCCGTTGTGCTCAAAGCCGCCGTAGCGGTTGCAGACGTTGAGCACAGGCGCGCCGATGGTCTTCCAGACCGCGCCGCCCCAACCCTGTTCAAAGGCCTTGTTGATCTGGTAAGCCGAGTTCGTCGGCGGGGCCGAGGCCAGCCAGAAGGGGTTAGGGCTGGTAATGCCCGCGAAGTTGATGCTTAGGTCCGCCATAGTGTCCTTTCCAGAACTATCTTTTTTAGGACAAGAAGTCCGGGTCGAGGGTTTGCTCGAGGGTGTAGGGGC
>JALZLY010000318.1 GCA_030858465.1 Deinococcota bacterium | reverse complement strand
CCACCTATCCTACTGATCCAACCAGGGCACCAGAGGTTACCGTGGCGATCATTTCATCAAGAAGGATCGTCAACAGCGGCAGCAGCGACTTCTACGGAGTTTTTTGGGCAGGCATGGGTTTCGAGCAGAGTGGTTCAGGCAAGATCTATGGTGCCATCGCTTCCGTGGGACCTATTAGTTCTACGGGTAAATTTCACATCAACTCCTCCTACGGCGTTAATAATTCAACCCTCTATGCCCCTCCCGAGGCAACGGTCATGAGCCGCCGCTAGGGCTGCTCCGCCTACTCGAGCCCCCGCACGTCCGGCGCGTCCTCGCCGCTCAGCAGGGCGGTCAGCCAGTCCACGAAGACGACCCCGCCGGTCTCGAGGCTGTAGAACTCCGGCCTGCTCAGGATGCAGTGCGGGGTCGCGCCCCTGGGGTCGGCGCCGTAGTTGGCGAGGTAGCTCGTGAAGGTGCCGGTCTCTGCGCTGATGGTTTGCAGCGAGCGAAGCATTTCCGCCGACCAGGCCTCGGGCCTGCCGCCCATGAGCTCGAAAAAGCCGATCTGGACGCCGTCGAAGAGGGTGTGGTACTGCGCCAGCGTGACGCCCTGGTAGTGCCGGCCGATGGCGCTGTAGAGTCTGGAGACGAAGTCGGTGCCAAAGACCTCGTCCTCGCTGGGCTCGAGACCGGGGACCCAGGTGGGGATAGCCCCCAGGACGTTCCAGTGGCGCAGGCTGTCGGCCACGAAAGTCTCGGTGACCACCCCGGCGCCGCTGTCGCCGAGCTGGTAGAACTCGGCTTGCAGGTAGTGCTCGCGGATGAGCGGCGTCCACAAGATGGCCCCGTAGGCGCCCGCGCTGCAGCCCGTGACGAAGATGCGCTCCGGCGCCTCGAAATGCTCGAAGACCCAAGCGAGGGCGGCTCGAGCGTTGACGGCACCCCGGTGCAAGACGGTGAAGCCGCCTTTGCCGCCGGTGACGGCGTCGTAGCTCGCGCTGTTGTCGCCCCAGTGGACGTCGCCCGTGCAGTAGGGGATGAAGACGTGAGCCCAGTCGGCTACCGGGTTGTCGTCGCGGCCGCGGCTGTAGAGACCGCCGCCGGCGGGCGGTGGGCTCAGGCGCGTGCTGTAGACCGCGCCCGGCCTCGAGCAGGTGGCGGCGTTCCAGCAGGCCCCGCCGCCCTGGAAGTCGATGACCAGATTGTTGCTCCCGTCGCGAGCATAAAAGGCGTAGCTCGAGCCGTCGGCGCAGGTGGTGTCGCCGCCGGGCTCGATCATGCTCCAGCGTTCGCTGGGCAGCTCGGGCTGGGCCGGGGCGGGTGGGGGCGTGGGCGCGGCAGGGGGCGGCGTCTGCGCGTAGCAGGCGCTCAGGAGGACGAGCAAGAGGGCGTGGAGCCAGAGTTTCAACCAGAGTTTCAAGGGGCCGGGGCGCACGGTCATAGCGCCATCCTACCGGGCCGTCGCTCCTTTGAGCCAGCTTGTATAGAAGCTATCTCAAAAACCCCTTTTGGGCGAGCAGAGCGAGTAAGGTTAGACGCGCGTGGCATGTGCAAACATTTTTGAGATGGGCTCTACAAGCTGACGATCGGTCGCGTCGCGCTCGCCCAGAGGTTCGGGCGCGGCCATCCTCGTGCCTGGCGCCTGCTGCGAGGGTGAAAGCCGCGCTGCTCCCTGCTAAGCTCCTTGCATGGGCGTTCGGGAGGCGCAAACGGGCAGCTTGAGGCGGGTCAAGCTCACCCTCGAGTACGACGGCGCGGGCTTTTTCGGCTGGCAGGTGCAGGCTCAGGGCGAGCGCACCGTGCAGGGCGTGCTCGAGGCGGCGCTGGCGGCCCTCACCGGCGCGAAACCCAGGGTGATGGCCGCGGGCCGCACCGACAGGGGCGTCCACGCCCTGGCGATGGTCGCGCACTACGACACCGCCGACACGGTCCCCGAAGCGCGCGTGGCGCGGGCGCTCAACGGCCTGCTGCCGGCCGACGTGCGCGTCTTGACGGCCGAGGGGGTCGCGGCTGACTTCGAGGCGCGGTTCTCCTGCCGCTACCGGCGCTACCTCTACAAGTTGCGGCTGGCGCGGGGCGGATTTGCGGGCCAGGCCCTGGAGCGCGGGCGGGTCCTCTTCCTGCCCCAGAGGCTGGACGTGGCGAGGATGATAGCGGCCGCGCCCCGCTTCGAGGGCCGGCGCGACTTCGCGGCCTTGGCGACGCAGGAGGAGCGGACGACCGAGCGCGAGGTCTACCTCTGCCGGCTCGAGCCCAGCGGCAGTGACCTCAGCGGCAGCGACCTCAGCCTGCAGGTGGCGGCCGACGGCTTTTTGCGCGGCATGGTGCGGGCCATCGTCGGCACGCTGCTCTACGTCGGCGAGGGCAAGCTTGCGCCCGGTGACTTAGACGGGCTCCTGGCGACAGGAGAGCGCCGCAGGTTGGGGCCGAACGCGCCCGCTCACGCCCTCTACTTCGCCGAGGCGGGCTATGAACCCTGGCCCGGCCGCTAGCCCTTATGCCTTATACTTGATGCCTTATACTTTGGCTTATGCTCACCCACTTCAAGGACGGCAAGGCGGTGATGGTCGACGTGTCAGCGAAGGAGGCGACGCTCCGCCGGGCGGAGGCGCAGGCACTCGTGAGCTTGCCGCCCGAGGCGGCGGCGGCGCTACGGGACAACCCCAAGGGCGACGCGGTGGCGGTGGCCGAACTCGCGGGCATCATGGCGGCCAAGCGCACCGCCGAGCTCATCCCGCTCTGTCACCCGCTGCCGCTCACCAAGGTGGCGGTGACGGGAACCGAGGAGGGGGACCGGGTCCGCTTCGTGGCGGTCTGCCAGACGACCGCCGCGACCGGGGTCGAGATGGAGGCGCTGACCGCGGCCAGCGTCGCCGCTCTCACGCTCTACGACATGCTCAAGGCGGCCTCGAAGGGCATCGTCATCGAAGAGGTCAAGCTGCTCAGCAAGGAAGGCGGCAAGTCGGGGCCGTGGCGGGCCTCGTGACGGCGGGCCTGGTAGGCGCGCGGCCGCTCGGCGAGGACGACGGCGAGGCCCTGGCGCCCATCGACCAGGCCTACGCCCTCAGGTACGAGCTCGAGCCCGCCCTGACCCGGAGCAGCCTGGCCTTTTTTCTGCGCGCGGGCCACGCCTTTGCCGCCTATCTGGGGGGCGAGGCGAGGGGTTTCGCCCTCGCCCAGGCGGTGTGGAACGGCACCCGCCCGACCGTCTATCTGAGCCGCCTGGCGGCTATGGACAGCGCAGGAGACGCGCCGACCGCCGTCCTCAAGGCGCTCGTCGAGGCGGTCACCAAGAGCGCCTACGACGCCGCCGTCTACGACCTCATCGCGACCGTGCCCGAGAGCGACGAGAAAGCGGCCCAGGTCCTGCGCGAGGCCGGCTACGGCGAGACCTCGCTGCGCCTCTACGGGCGCGTCCTGGGCTCGAGGGGATAGGGCGTAAGGGAGCACGATGAACAATGCCAACCCGAGAGTCAACGGTGAACCTTTCCCCGTTCAATCCTTGATTTCAACCTGATGTCCAGCAACGTCTACATCGGCGTCTATCTCGCTCGCCTCGAGACGCCCTGGGCGCGCAGCTTGAAGGAGAAGCGCGCGCTCATCAAGCCCGTCGCCGAGAGGCTCAAGGCGCGCTTTCCCGTCTCGGTGGCGCGCTTGGCCGGTCAGGACAGCCACGGCTGGGAACTCCTGGGGGTGACGGCCATCAGCCACGACGCGGTCTGGCTCGAGGGCGTGCTCGGCAAGGTCGCCGACTTCGTCGAGAGCGGCGACTGCCGGGTCACCTACAGCTCGCTCGAGGTAGAGCTGTGGACGGCCGCGGAGCACGACGAGCATTAGCCCCCCTTTCGGAGGAGGGCCTGAGGGCGTAGAATGGCCCATCGACAAGGAGGCCCCACGTGGCGGAGAAGACGGAAGCCAACAAGGCTGGTGCCAAACGGACTGCTGCCAAACGGACTGCTGCCAGGAGAACGGGCGCCAAGCAGACCGCCAAGGAGCCCAAAGCGCTGCCTGCTAAGCGCGCGGACAGGCTCGTCGTCACCAACGAGGCGCTGGCGACGATCATCGGCCTGGCCGCGCACGAGGTTCCCGGCGTGGTGGGCATGGCGCCGGCCAGCATGCGCGAGGGCCTAAAGCGCATCCTGGGCCGGCAGCAGGTCGACGAGGGCGTGGTGGTCACTCGCGTCGCCCAAGGCGACTGCGAGATAGACCTGCACGTGGTGGTCGCCTACGGTGTCAACATTCCCGCGGTGGCCGACTCGGTGCGCGAGCGCGTCGAGTACGCCGCCCGGTCGCTGGCGGGCGCCCGAGTCCGCCGGGTGCGGGTACATGTGGCCGGGGTGAGCCGTGGCTGAGGTCGCGGAAAGAGGGGCGGCGCAGGCACGTCTCGCGGCCAGGGAGCTGGTCAAGGCCTTTTCGTATGCGACCGAGTGGCTGGGTGTCTACATCGACGAGGTCAACGCCTTAAACGTCTACCCCGTCCCCGACGGCGACACCGGCACCAACATGCACCTCACCATGCAGTCGGTGCGGCGGCAGCTGGAGGGCGAGAAGCCCAAGAC
>JALZLY010000317.1 GCA_030858465.1 Deinococcota bacterium | reverse complement strand
TGGACCTCGGCACCTTTGCCGCGCAGCTCGAGCGCAACGCCCTGCACGGCACGCTCCCGGCGGCGCGGGCGGGCGAGGTCACGGAGGCGGTGACGGCGGGCTACGCCGAGGGGCGTGGGGACCTGCCGTCCCGCATAGGGCTCTATACCGCGGCCGGTCTGCTCCGCCTGGCGCCACACGGCTTTCGCAACCGTGAGGAGGACTGGCCCGCCAAGACCGAGGCGGTGCTGACGCGGGCCGAGGCCCTGTTCGAGGCCGAAGCGCCGCGAGGGCGTTCGGGACGAGGGCGTTCGGGACGAGGTAGAAAAAACCCAAGGGTGGAGGTGACCGACCCTTTTGGGGTCGCCGACGACCCGGCGTTGGCCTTTGCGGCAAAGGCGCTCGAGCCCGTCGCGGTGACAGCCCGCCTCCACGAGGCTTTGGGAGACCCCGCGCTCGAGCTGCGCGGAATCTGCGTGCGCAGGCACAAGCGCGGCAAACGCTGCCTCATCACCTACGAGCTCACCTCTGCCGGGGGCGGCTTGAACGCCCTCGGCAAGGTCCGCGCCAAGGGCACCGACCGCAGGACGCTGCGCCTGCAAGAGGCGCTGTGGCGGCGCGGCTGGGACGACGACAGCGCCGACGGCATCAGCGTCGCGGAGCCGCTCGGGACCGTCGAGGCATTTCGGATGACGCTCCAGCGCAGCATTGCGGGGGTCTCTGCTCGAGACGTGCTCGGCCGGCCGGGCAGCACGGTGGGCATAGAGGCGGCCAAGCGCGTCGCCGAGGCGGCCTACAAGCTTCACCGGACGGGGGTCAGGCCGGAGCGCCGGCACGACATCGGCGATGAGCTCGCCATCTTGCGGAGGCGCCTGCTGGGGCTCGCCGCCAGGCACCCCCCCCTGTCGAAACGTCTCAAGCAGCTCCTGCGCGCCTGCGAGACAGTCGCCGCGCGGCTCCCCGAGGCCGCACCGACGGGTATCCACCGCGACTTTTACCCCGACCAGATTCTTATGGGCGCCGAACGCCTCTACCTCCTCGACTTAGACCTCTACTGCCTGGGCGACCCCGCTTTGGACCTCGGCAACTTCGTGGGCCACTTGAGCGAGCAGGCCTTGCGCGCGCACGCCGACCCCGACGCGCTGCTCGAGGCCGAGGAGGCGCTCATCGAAGCTTATGAGAGGTTGTCCGGGGCGTGCATCCGGCCTGCCGTACAGGTTTATAAAACCCTCACACTGGCGCGGCATATCGAGCTGAGCACGCGCCTTGCGGGGCGGGGCGCCTTTACGGAAGCGCTGCTCGAGCTCTGCGAGCGCCGGCTCGAGCCCATCCAAGCCGACACGCCCGCGCCTCCAGACCCCGTGCCTCCAGACCCCGTGCCTTCAGACAAGGACCGCGCCGAGAACGCCCCGGACGCTCTATGAGCCGGGCTCCGGTCTCCTCTCGCCTTTGGCGCCTGTCGAGGAACGCCGCGCACAAATGCCAGCAAAGCCCCTCGAGCCAAGCCACTGCACAAACCCACTGCACACAAATCCACTACAATGGTCACGGAGCATAGGGTCACGGAGCATAGCCATGCGCATTCTTATCGTTGAAGACGAACGGGACCTGGCGGAGCCGCTCATCGACCTGCTGCGCCGCGAGCGCTACGAGGTGGTCTGGGCGAACGCGCTCGAGCCGGCCTATGAGGCGCTCGAGGAGCGGGAGTTCGACCTGGCGGTGCTCGACGTGATGCTGCCCGAAGGCGAGGACGCCGGCTTCGACTTCGCCCGGAGCCTGCGCGACGCCGCGTTCGACGGCCGCATCCTCTTTTTGACCGCGCGCGATTCGGTCAGCGACCGCACCCGCGGGCTGGATTTGGGCGGTGACGACTACCTGGTCAAACCCTTTAGCCTCCACGAGTTTCTGGCGCGGGTCCGGGCGCTCCTCAGGCGCTCCGCCCAGACCAAGCGGGCGGTCTTTAAGCGCGGGCCGCTCCATCTGGACTTCAGCGCCCGGCGCGTCCTCTGGCAGGGCCGGGAGGTCGAGCTGAGCGAGCGCGAGTTCACCATCTTGGAACTCTTCGCGCTCTATCCCGAACGGGTCTTTACCGTCGACGAGCTGCTCGACCGCTTCTTTCCCGAGGCGGACTCGGGTCACCGCGTCGTGCGGGTCTACGTGAGCCAGCTCAGGCACAAGCTGGACGCCGGGCTGATCAGCACCGTGCCGGGAGGGTACCGGCTAGGCGGCGAATGAGCTTTCGGCTCAAACTCTTTTTGAGCATCGTCGTCGCCGTCGTCTGCACCGCGCTGATCGAGAGCTTTCTCGACTACCTTGCCGACCAAAACCGCAACCGGCTGGAGATGCAGGCGGAGCGGGAGCTGCGGCAGTACGTGGACGCGGTCATGGCCGCGCTCGCGCTCGAGGGGGGGATCCCGACCCTCACCGCCGGCGAACCGGTCGAGCCCCCGGCAGGCCGCGAGGGACATTTTCAGATCACGCTCGACAACGAACTCTGGCTCGGCGACGGCGAGCCCTTCCCTGAAGCGGCGGCCGGCTGGGCCAGATATGAGCGGCACCTGGGGCGCGGCTACCTCCTCGAGGTGGCGCTGGAGCGCACGCTCACCGAGCGCTTCGTCACCAGCGAGCTGTTTTCGGATATCGTCGACCTGCCGGTCTTTTTCGCCCTGGCCTTCGGCGTCGCCTGGTTGCTCACCCGGCTGGTGATGCGGCCCGTGCGGGAGCTGACGAGCGCCGCGGAGCAACTCGCCACCCAGCAGTTTTCCGGGCCCCTCTCGGTCCCGCCCGGCAACGACGAACTCAGCCAGATGGCGCGCTCTTTTAACCTCATGAGCGCGTCGATCCAGGGCCTGCTCGAGCGCGAGCGCGCCTTTACCCGCTACGCCTCGCACGAGCTGCGCACGCCCTTGAGCGCGCTGAAGGTGCAAGTCGAGCGGGCCGAGCTGGGCCTCGCGCCCACTGAAAAGGTGATGCCCGCGCTCTCGCGCAACATCCGCCGCATGGAGGAGGTGTTGAGCGCGCTGCTGGCGCTGGCCCGCTCCTCGGAGCGCGACTCCGAACAAACCCTGCTGCTGCCGCTCATCCAAGAGCTCCTGTCCGGCTTCCCCGCCCAGGCGAGGCGGCGCGTGACCCTCGCCGACAGGACGAAAACGCGCGTCAAGATTACCGACGCGCACCTCTTGTACCCGGCCCTGCGCAACCTGCTCGAGAACGCCTTTCGCTACAGCACCGGCCCCGTCTCCGTGAGCGTCGAGTCCTGCGCCGAGACCGTGATAATCCGTATCAGCGACACGGGTCCGGGCGTCCCCGAAGACATCCTCGGCAAGCTCACCAAGCCCTTTTTCCGGGCCGGCAGGCACAGCGAAAGCCTGGGGCTGGGCCTATCGCTCGTCGAGAGCATCGTCCACTCGCTGAAGGGCAGCTTGGAGCTGAGGAATACCGAGCGGGGGCTCGAGGCGGTCCTGACCCTGCCGATCAGCTCCGGCTAGCCGCCATGAGCAGGCTAGAAGGGGATATCCGCGCCCGCCAGGGCCTCTTTTTCTTTCGCCTCCCAGGGCTTGCGGCCGGCGCTGCTCCGCAAGAGCTGGTCGCGGTCGATGCTGAGGCTGGCCTTTAGCCAGGGGCAGGCCATTTCAAGCGCGCCCAGCTTGTCCTTGTCCACCCCCAGCGCCTCCGCCGCGTAGAGGGCGGTGCCCGCCCCGGCGCGGAGCTTGAGCCGGAGCGGGATCATGCCCGCGCACTCGTCGAGCCAGGAGCGCAGTTCCACCAACATGGTCTCGCTCGCCGCCTGCAGGTCGAACTCGATAAGAGCGACCTCGGGCAGGTTACCGCGCTTGTCCCAGCGGATGAGGCGTTCGGCGACCAGGCGCAAGCTGTCCTCTTCCCGGGCGACCTCGACGATGACGACCACCGGCGCGTCCTCGGCAAGTTCCGCCGCCATCTCCTCGTAGGCGCGGCTGAAGGCCACCACCTCGCGCGCGCCGGTCTCGTCGGCCACCGTAAAGCGCGCCATCATGCTGCCCGACTTCGTCGAGCGCTTGACCACGTTTTGCAAGATGCCTGCGAGCGCCGCGCGGCACCTGTGACCGCGCCCCGTGTCCTCCAGCTTGTCTCGGCACCAGCTCTCGAGCGCCTCCACCGTGCAGCTCGCCACGTCGGCCAGGCCGGGGTAGGAGTTCATGGGATGGTCGGAGATGTAGAGGCCCAGAGCCTCCTTTTCGAGCCGGAGGAGCTCGAGCCTGTTCAGGCTCACGCCCCCTTGCAGGGGTGGCGGCGGCACGCCCTCGGCGCCAAAGAGGCTCAGTTGGCCGCTCGCGGCGTTCTCGCGCTGCGCCGCGCCCCACTTCACGGCCGCCTCGACGGTCGCGAGCAGGGTGGCGCGCTCGCCAAAGGCGTCAAAGGCGCCGGCCTTGACGAGCGATTCGGTGGCGCGCTTGTTGACGAGCGAGGACTGCGCCCGCTCGCAGAAGTCATAAAAGTCCTTGAAGGGGCCACCCCTGGCGCGCTCCTTGAGGATATGCTCGACGGCGGCGTCGCCCACGTTCTTGACGCCGAAAAGACCAAAGCGCACCACCTTGCCGACCGGGGTAAAGTCCGCGCGCGACTCGTTGATGTCGGGGGGCAGAACCGCTATGCCCATGTGCCGGGCGTCGGCGGCGTATTCGGCGACCTTGTCGGAGTTGGCGCGCTCGACGGTGAGTAGCGCCGCGGCGAACTCGACGGGGTAGTGGGCCTTTAGGTAGGCCGTCTGGTAGGAGAGCATCCCGTAGGCGGTCGAATGGGCTTTGTTGAAGCCGTAGTTGGCAAACTTTTCCAAGAGGTCGAAGATCGCGTTCGCTTCGTCGGCGGGAATACCATTGTTGGCCGCACCCTTTTCGAAGATTGTCCGGTGCTTGACCATCGCCTCGACGATTTTCTTGCCCATCGCCTTACGCAGCAGATCCGCCTCACCCAAGCTGTAGCCCGCCACCGCCTGGGCAATCTTTAAGATCTGCTCTTGATAAACGGGAATTCCGTAGGTCTCGGCTAAAATCGGTTCCAAAAAGCTCTCGGCGACAGGAAACTGCCGGCTGTAATCCACCTCCTCGAGGCCGTGATGGCGGCGGATATAGGTAGGGATGTTTTCCATCGGGCCGGGACGGTAGAGCGCCGATACGGCAATCAGGTCTTGAATCCTGCGGGGCTTGAGTTTGCGCAGGGTATCGACCATGCCTCCCGACTCGAACTGAAAGACTCCGGCGGCGTCCCCGCGACTCAGGAGCTCGAAGGTTTCAGGGTCCTCGAGCGGAAAGTCGTCGGGATCGAGTTCGACCCCACGCGACTCCCCCACGATGCGCACCGCGGCTTCGATAAAGGACAGCGTCCTGAGACCCAAAAAGTCCATCTTGAGAAAGCCGAGTTCCTCGATGGAGCCCATGTCGTACTGGCAGACGATGGGGCCGTCGCCGCTGCGAAAGACCGGCGCGAGCTCCTGAACGGGCTCGCGCGCGATGATCACGCCCGCCGCGTGGACCGAGGCGTGGCGGGTGAGCCCCTCCAAGGCTATCGCCACGTCAACGAACTCCTGTGAGCCGGTCTGATAGTAGGTGCGCAGGTCGCTGACCTCTTCCATCGCCTTCTTGATGGGTGTCGAGCGCCCGAAGACCACCGGGATCAGCTTGGAAAACCTGTCGGCGTCGGCGTAGGGGGCCTCCAACACCCGCGCGGCGTCCTTGATGGCGGCTTTCGAGGCCATCGTCCCGAAGGTGGCGATTTGCGCGACCTTGTCCTCGCCGTACTTTTGCCGCACGTAGTCGACGACCTCCATGCGCCGGGTGTCGGAAAAGTCCACGTCGATGTCAGGCATGGATACGCGGTCAGGATTGAGGAAACGTTCGAAGAGGAGGCCGTACTGCAAGGGATCGACGTTGGTAATGCGGGTGGCGTAACAGACGATCGAGCCCGCGCCCGAGCCCCGGCCCGGCCCGACCGCGACGCCGTGGTCCTTGGCCCAGTTGATAAAGTCCGCGACGATGAGCAGATAGTCGGGAAAGCCCATCGAGATGATCACGCCGAGTTCGTACTCGGCGCGCTCCAAAATAAGCAGCGCCGCCCCCTGCACCGGGCCGGGTTCGGCCTTGAGCGCCTCTAGGTGCGCGTATGTCACGTACTTCTCGCCCGCCTCGCGGCTGGCGCGCTGGCACAGCTCACCCGCCGTCGCTAGGCGGAGGAGCTTGGCCTCGAGCCCTTCCGGCACCTCTAAGCCGGTCTCGGCGAGGTGATGGCTCAGATAGTGGCTGATGACCTCTTCGGTGATGCTCTGATAGCGCCCCATCAGCCCCTGGTAGGTCTGGACCCGCAACTGCTCTGCTAGTGTCCGGCCCTTGGGAATCGGCAGCTCGGGCATCTGGTAGACGCGCCTGGGGCCGATGGGCAGCTCGACGTTGCAGAGTTCGGCGATGTGCTGGGTGTTGGCGAAGGCGCCGGGGTAGTCCCGCTCGGGGATCAAGGCGGCCATTTCGGCGGGGGTCTTGACGTAGAACTCCTCGCAAGGGAACTTGAAGCGTTTGGGGTCCGAGAGCGTTGTCTTGGTCTGGATGGCCAAGAGCGCCTCGTGCGCCTTGGCGTCTTCCTTTTTGACGTAGTGGCCGTCGTTGGTGGCGACCATGCCGAGACCGTACTTGTCGGCGAGCGCTTTGAGCATCGGGTTGAGCCGGGTCTGCTCGCCCAAGCCGTGGTCCTGGAGTTCGATGAAGAAGTCGCCCCCGTAGATGTCCAGGTACTGCTTGAGCATCCCCTCGCCGGCGTCAAAGCCGATATCCAAGAGGTAGCGCGGAATCTGCGCGCCCAAACAGCCCGACAGCGCGATCACGCCCTCGGAGTATTCCCTGAGGAGTTCATGGTCGACGCGCGGCTTCATGTAGAAGCCCTCGAGCCAGCCCCGCGAATTGAGCTTGCAGAGGTTCTGATAACCTTTGAAATCTTTCGCCAGCAGCGTCAGGTGGAAGTAGCCGCCGTCGAGCTTGTCCGAGCCGCGCTTCTTTTCAAACCGGGAGCCCGCCGAGACGTAGGCCTCGAAGCCGATGATGGGCTTGACGCCCTCCTTCTCGGCGGCCTTGTAGAACTCGACGGCGCCGTGCATGTTGCCGTGATCGGTCATCGCCAGGGCGGGGTTGTCGGGGCTCGTCTCCTTGACCCACCTCATCAGGTCTGAAATGCGCGCCGCCCCGTCCAGCAGGCTGTAGGCGGTGTGCTGGTGGAGGTGGGCGAAGCGTTTGGGGGCGGTCTTGCCCAGCTCATTGTTGCTGGTCTCGGCGGGGGAACACATGGCCTCACTCTAACGCGGCCGGGAAGGAGGGTGGGTGAAAAACCTTTTTTTGTTTCGCGGGCCTTGCTTTATAGCGCCCCGAGGGTTTACAATTACTAGGTTTGCTTCCCCCGGCCCGCAGCGATGGGTGAGGGGGCAGGTTCATCTCTGTGCTCGCTGACCCCTTCGGGCAGCCACCGGCTACGACGTTCACGGCGCATTTACGAATCAGGCTACGCCAGAACCCTTTGAGAGGAAGTGATGTTTTGCCTACGGTCAACCAACTGCTGCGCAAGGGCCGCAAGACCCTGCCCAAAAAGAACAAGACGCCGGCCCTGAAGGGCAGCCCCCAGCGCCGCGGCGTCTGCACGGTCGTCAAGACCCAGACGCCCAAGAAGCCCAACTCGGCCCTGCGCAAGATCGCCCGGGTGCGGCTCTCGAGCGGCTTTGAGGTCACCGCCTATATTCCCGGCGAGAAGCACAACCTTCAGGAGCACTCGGTGGTGCTTATCCGCGGCGGCCGCGTCAAGGACCTGCCGGGGGTGCGTTACCACATCGTCCGCGGCGCCTTGGACACCCAGGGTGTCGGGGTCGGCCGCTACGTCCAGCGCAACCAGGGCCGCAGCAAGTACGGCTCGAAAAAGCCCAAAGCCGGCGCGA
Organism: Deinococcota bacterium; assembly: GCA_030858465.1. Classification (NCBI taxonomy): domain Bacteria; kingdom Thermotogati; phylum Deinococcota; species Deinococcota bacterium. The sequence continues at coordinate 2,866 of JALZLY010000317.1, read as the reverse complement.
AGAAGTAAGGAAGGTACTTATGGGACGCAGACGCAGAGCAGAAGTCAGAAAGCTCGAGCCCGACCTGTTATATAGCGATACCGTCGTCACCGCTTTTATCAACAAGCTGATGAGGCAGGGCAAGAAGAACCTGGCCAGCCGTATTTTCTACAGCGCCTGCCACCTCATCCAGGAACGCTCCGGCCAGGAGCCCTTAAAGGTCTTCCGGCAGGGGCTCGACAACATCAAGCCGCGCACCGAGGTCAAGAGCCGCCGCGTCGGCGGCTCGACCTACCAGGTGCCCATCGAGGTACCGCCGCGCCGCGCCGTCTCCTTGGGCCTGCGCTGGCTCGTCGCCGCCTCGAACGCCCGTCCCGAGCGCACCGCCGCCGAGCGCGTGGCCGGTGAGCTTCTTGACGCCGCCGCCGGCCGCGGCGGCGCCGTCAAGAAAAAAGACGATGTCGAGCGCATGGCCGAGGCCAACCGCGCCTACGCGCACTACCGTTGGTGAGGAGAAGCTGACAGCGTCTGGGACGCTAAGCTGCGCTTAGTGTCAAATACGCTGAGGGAGAAAATATGGCAACCAAAACTGACATTGACCTGAAGAAGACGCGCAATATCGGCATCGCCGCGCACATCGACGCCGGCAAGACCACCCTGACCGAGCGCATCCTCTTCTACACCGGCCGCATCCACAAGACCGGCGAAGTCCATGAGGGCGGCGCCACCATGGACTGGATGGAGCAGGAAAAGGAACGCGGCATCACCATCACCTCGGCGGTGACCACGGCGCTGTGGCGCGACACCCGCATCAATATCATCGACACGCCCGGCCACGTCGACTTCACCATGGAAGTCGAGCGTTCGATGCGCGTCTTGGACGCCGCCGTGGCGGTTTTCGACTCGAGCCAGGGGGTCGAGCCCCAGTCGGAGACCGTGTGGCGCCAGGCCGACAAGTACAAGGTGCCGCGCCTCGCCTTCGCCAACAAGATGGACAAGACCGGCGCCAGCTACCAGCTCGTCTTGGACTCCATGCGCGAGCGCTTAGGCGCCAACGCCGTGCCCGTGCAGTGGCCGATGGGCGAGGAGGAGAACTTCAAGGGCATCATCGACCTCATCGAGATGAAGACCTACGTCTATATGGACGACTTGGGTCAGAACATCGAGGAGCGGCCGATTCCGGGCGAGTTCTTGGACATAGCCAGGGCCAAGCGCGAGGAGATGTTGGAGCGGCTCGCCGATGTCGACGACGACCTGGCCATGCTCTTTTTGGAGGGCGAAGAGGTCCCCAGCGAGCTGATCAACGCCGCCTTGCGCAAGGGCACCTGCGAGCTCAAGCACTACCCGGTGCTGTGCGGCTCGGCCCTCAAAAATAAGGGCGTGCAGCGCCTCCTGGACGCCGTCGCACTCTACCTGCCGAGCCCGCTGGACGTGCCGCCCATGAAGGGCGTCAACCCCAACACGGGCGAGGAGGAGTTGCGCGAGGTCGACGCCGACGCGCCCACCTCGGCCTTGGCTTTTAAGATCATGGCCGACCCCTATGTGGGCCGCCTCACCTTCGTCCGCGTCTACTCGGGCACCCTGGTGGCCGGCACCTACGTCTGGAACGTCGCCAAGGGTAAGAAGGAGCGCGTCGGACGCCTCTTGAAGATGCACGCCAACGCCCGCGAAGAGGTCGAGTCCATCAGCGCGGGCGACTTGGGCGCGGTCATCGGCCTCAGGGACGCCAGCACCGGCGACACCCTCTGCGACCCCGACCATCCCATCATCCTCGAGAGCATCGAAGTGCCCGAGCCGGTCATCGCCGTCGCCATCGAGCCCGTCTCCAAGGCCGACCAGGACAAGCTCTCCAACGGCCTGGTGAGGCTCTCGGAAGAGGACCCCACCTTCCGCGTCGAGACCGACCCCGAGACCAGCCAGACGGTAATCTCGGGCATGGGCGAGCTTCACTTGGAGATCATCGTCGACAGGCTCCGCCGCGAGTTTGGCGTCAACGCCCACGTGGGCGCGCCGCAGGTCGCCTACCGCGAGACCATCACCAGAGCGGTCAACGTGCAGGGCAAGTTCGTCCGCCAATCGGGCGGCCGCGGCCAGTACGGCGACGTGAGGATCAAGGCCGAGCCCTTGGAGCGCGGCAGCGGCTTCGAGTTCGAGAACGCCGTCGTCGGCGGCTCGATCCCCAAGGAGTACATCTCCGCGGTCCAAAAGGGTGTCGAAGAGGCCATGCAGAACGGCCCGCTGCTCGGCTTTCCCATCGTCGACATGAAGGTCTCGCTCTACGACGGCTCCTACCACGAGGTCGACTCGTCGGAGATGGCCTTCAAGATCGCCGCCTCGATGGCGGTCAAGGAAGCGATGAGCAAGGGCGGCGCCGCCGTCTTGGAGCCCGTCATGCGCGTCGAGGTGGTCACGCCCGAGCAGTACATGGGCGACGCCATCGGCTCTTTGAACTCCCGCCGCGGTCACATCCAGGGCATGCAGCCCCGCGGCAACGCCCAGGTCATAGGCGCCCACGTGCCGCTCTCGGCCATGTTCGGCTACGCGACCGACCTGAGAAGCCTGACCCAGGGCCGCGCCACCTTCACCATGTCCTTGGATCACTACGCTCAGGTGCCCAAGAACATCCAGGACGACCTGACGAAGAAGTAAGCCGAGCAGGCGGACTCCGGTCCCGACGCTCCCCATCCTCAAGCCCTTCAGTCCTTACGCTCTCGAGACACTTGCGGCCCGCAGCGCCGGGCCGGTTTCAAGGAGAAACAGTCATGGCAAAAGGTGTATTTCAGCGAACGAAACCCCACGTCAACGTGGGCACCATCGGCCACGTCGATCACGGCAAGACGACCTTAACGGCGGCCATCACCTTTACCGCGGCGGCGGAAGACCCCAC
>JALZLY010000316.1 GCA_030858465.1 Deinococcota bacterium | reverse complement strand
GCGACATCGTCCGCGACTCGGCCATCTTGCGCTTCGAACTGACCTTCGAAGTCGCCTGGAAGCTGTGCCAGCGTCTCGTTCGTGAGCAGGGGCTGGAGGCGAACAGTCCCCGCCAGGCGTTCCAGCAAGCCTTCACCCTCGGCTGGATCGGCGATGAGGAGGTCTGGGCGGCGATCGTCAGGGCGCGCAATCTGGCCGTGCATGTCTACCGGCAGGAACACGCCGAAGCTCTCTACCTTGAGCTGCCCCACTTTCATGTGGCGTTTCAGGAGTTGCAGCGTTCTTTGCGGGGCGAGACCTGACATCTACTCAAGGGGGCACGCTTGATTTTTCCAGAGACGCGAAGATGCTCATCATTTGGCGACAGGGGCAACCATGACAGCAGCCTCGAGCCCTCTGCTCTGCCGCCAGGGCCTGCCGCTACCGGCGGGCCGGAAAGCGCGCGGCATGTGGTCTTCATGGGCAACCTGGCTTCTGCGGTGTGGCAGCGGTAGAGCATCCCAGTGCCGCTGGTGGAGTCCTCCATTTGCCGACGAAGTTTCCGGGTTTATGCGGTGAGGCCGAGTCACGGTTCAGGCAAAAGCTTGAGCGGCCTCTTGGCCTTGACGATGGTGAAGTGACGGCGGTCCGTTGTGGCGACGCGGCCACCCTCACGCTCTGCCAGTGCAATAACTGCTGCGTCGGCAAAACCCAAAGGCAAGTCGCCATATTTCACAACCAGCTCTCTGATGCGTCTGATGTCGGCTTCGCTGCCGGCCAATAAGAGGAGACGGTTTTCAATAGCCTTGAGGAAAATCTCGAGTGCTTTAGTTCCGACTCGGGTTTCAAGCAAATAGGCTATTTCTGCCAACACAGCCGTTGGGATGAGGATGTTCCTCTCCCGCTCGAACAGCACTCGTAACTGAGCATGGTGCTCGTCTTTGTGATTGAAGAAGCCATAAACAGCCCCACTATCCGCGATGATAACCACCAAACGCGCTCCTCAGATAGCGTTTAATCTCGGTGCTTTGCAAGTCATCCTCGATAAACCCTGCCAGGTCCGCCAAGGTGCGAACCGCAGGTTTTTTGACCATCCGCGCACCCTTCGGCTTGACTGGTTTCTCCTTCACGCTCTTTGCCACGGGCCTGACCTCCAGAGTTAAGTATAGCGCGGCATTAATGGTTGCACGGCGTCAAGCTGCCGGATCGCGTCTATGGCCCAGAGCTCACGCTGCGCGTGACAAAGGCGCTGGCTGAACGCAACCTGAGCATCTACCTCTACGGCAGCAAACAGGACGTTTTGGAGCGCTTTATATGTTGTGTTTACATGCGCGCCGGACCTCGCCCGCCGGACCTCCGACTTGAACCTCGGCGTCGTTCTTCAGCTTGCGCCTGTTCCTCAAGGCATGGCGGCTTATCCGCTGCGGTGTGACGCTTGCGGAAAACCTGCCCCAGCCCTTGTCCATAATGCCTTATAGCTTGGCGGTTCGAGGGGTGCCGGCTTTGGAAAGGGCGCCACATGACTAGAGGACGGTGCTGGGACATGAAAAGACCGAGGCGACGCGGGCAAGCGGCGCTCCATAACGCAGCGTCGCCGCTTGCCGTAGCCGCTAAGCGCGCTGCCAGGTGGCCGGGCGAAAGGACGACCGAGGAAACGAGAGAGAGCGAGGGGATTGCCCCATGCTTGTAGCGCCTACCTCGATAACCTATGCGTTTTTTATCACTGTCGCGCTGGGCCTCGGCTACTGGCTGACGGGCCGGATATGGTGCTACGCTCGAGACGCGGGTATCCTGGACATTCCCAACGGCCGAAGCTCCCACATAAAAGCCACGCCAAGAGGCGGGGGTCTCTCCTTCGGGCTGATCTTTCTCGGCTCCTGCACCGTGTTTTTCTGGCTGCTGCCTGAGAGCCGGGCGCTATGGGTCGCGCTGCTGGGAGGTGGCGCGCTGATCGTTGCCATCGGCTGGCTGGACGACCGCTACGACGTCGTGTACAGGCTGCGCCTGGCGGTTCACGCGCTGGCGGCCGCCTGGGTCGTCTTCTGGCTGGGCGGGCTGGGACAAGTCGAGCTGGGTGTGGCCACCCTGCCGCTAGGCGTTTTGGGCTCCTTGCTGGCCTGGCTGGGCGTCATCTGGCTCATCAACCTCTACAACTTCATGGACGGCATCGACGGGCTGGCCGCCGGTCAGGCGGTGGTGGTGTCGCTTGCCGCCGGTAGCCTCCTGCTCGCCGCGGGCTACTGGCCACTGGCCCTGGCCTGCTGGACGCTCACCGCGGCGACGGCAGGCTTCTTGTACTGGAACTGGCCCCCCGCCAAGATTTTCATGGGCGACGTGGGCAGCGGCCTGCTCGGCTTCGTCTTCGCCGCTTTGGCCCTCTACACGGAAGGCCGCGGCATGATGCCCCTGCTGCTCTGGATCCTGCTGCTGGCGCCCTTTATCGTCGACGCCACGGCGACCCTGCTCTACCGCATCGCCAAACGGGAGAACTGGCTCGAGGCCCACTGCTCCCACGCTTACCAGCGGGCGGTCCAGCGCGGCTACAGCCACCTTCAGGTCACCTCGTGCGTCCTGCTCATCGACGGCGTGCTGGTGCTGCTGGCCTACCTGGCCTGGCGCTGGCCCGCGGCTTTGCTGCCCGCGGTATCGGTCGTGCTCATGGCGCTCTTCCTGCTGTGGCACCACTACACCGTTGTGAGGGTCGAGCGGGTCGAGCGGGTCGAGGCGGTCGACAGAGGGGTCGGCAGGTTGAGGCTCGCATCCCGAGACAAGGTGGCGTTGAAGAAGTAGGCTTTGCAACTGAGGATTGTCTCGTCGCTACAGGGTCAGTACGCGCCCTTGGCGGCGAGCACGGCCAGGACGGTGCGCAGCAGCAGGTAGATGTCGAGCCACAGCGACCAGTTGCGCACGTAGTAGCTGTCGAGCGTCTCCTGGACCTCGAGGTCGCCCTCGCTGCGTTCCGACACCTGCCACAGGCCGGTCACCCCCGGCATCACGCTGCGCCTGAACTCCCTGAACTCGGGGCTGAACCGCTCGAGGTGGTAGTAGGGAAAGGGCCGCGGCCCCACCAGGCTCATCTCACCGCGCAAGACGTTCAGGACCTGCGGCAGCTCGTCGAGGCTGGTCTTGCGCAAAAGCCGGCCGACGCCGGGGAGGATGCGCGGGTCGTTCTTGAGCTTGTAAAAGCGCCGCCACGCCTCTTCCGCCGCCGGATCGCCCGCGAGCGGCTGCTGCAGCCGCTCTTCGGCGTCCAAGTGCATGGTGCGCAGCTTCCAAATCCAGATCTCCTTGCCCTTGTAGCCCTCTCGAGCCTGCGTGTAAAACGCCGGCCCCGGGCTGACCAGCTTGATCCAGACCGCGAAAAAGGCGATGAGCGGCAGGCTGACGAGCGCTACGGGCACGCTGAGCAGATAGTCGATGCCGCGCTTTAGGACGCGGTTGTGCTTTTGCAGCAGGTTCCGCTTGATCTCGAGACCCAGGATCCCGCTCATGTCGATAGAAGACACCCACAAGCTCTGCAGGTTGAAGAGGTCGGGGACCAGGATGAGGCGGGAGAAGGTAAGGCGGCGGATAAGCTGGACCAGGCGCTCGTGACCCGTGCCGGGCATGGCGAGCACGGCGACGCGCACGCGGCGCGACAGCGTGCGGCTCTCCGAGAGCGGCCCGAGCACCGGGAGGCCCTCGACCTCCCGCCCCCATTTGGCGGGGTCGTCGTCGAGATAGGCCACGGGTATGAAGCCGAGCGTGCGCTGGCGGTTGAGCGATTGGCTGACCAGCCTGCCGGTGCGCGCCGCGCCCAAAATGACCACCGGAAGCCCCCAGCAGCCCCGCCGGGCGAGCCACTTCCGCAGCAGGAGCTTGCCGAGCAAGGGCAAAACCAGCGCAAAGACCAGGGCGAAGAGGATCACCCCCCTGGGCCAGTCCTGCTGAGCGAACAGGTCCCCCCAGGCGAGCAAGATCGCAAAGCCGATCAGGGTGACATAGGAGTGGCGTCGGAGCCGCTCGACCGGGCTCATGCCGTAGCTCGGGTAGAGACCCGCCAGGTAGTAGCCGGCGGGGAACAGCAGCATGCTCAAAAACAAGCCCTGAAGGTCCCCCAGCTCGAACCTCACCGGCAGCAGGGGAGCCAGCAGCAGGCGGGCTAGATAGCCGAGATAGACCGCCAGCTGCAGCGCCACGATGTCGCCGGCGACCAGCAGCCAGGGAACCCACTTCCTCTCCCGGAAGTGAGCCTCCGTAGAGGCCGGGAGGCGAGCGGCCTGCACGCTCATGCCCCAGACTTTTCTTCCACGGACTTTTCTTCAGAGGCCGCTGACGACCGGGTTCGGCTCGACCGGGTTCGGCTTGGCGGGTGCGCTCTTTCCACCGGGCCATTGTACCCAATTCATAGCGCCTCGGTTCCAGAAGCGCAGGGCACCAGAAGTGCCGGGGCAAAGGAGCGGGCTTCTAGAATGCTCACAATAACGTCCTTGTCAGGTGGTACAGCTTCAAAGCCCCTGACAAGCGAAGACCCGTCTTGATCCTCACTCGCAACACCAGCATCGGCGTCCTTGACGCCCTCACGGTGGCGCCCATCACCTCCACCATCCGCGACGTGCCCTCGGAAGTCGTCGTCGGTGAGGATGACGGGCTCTTCAAGCTCTGCGCGGTCAATCTGCACAGTCTTCAGACCGTTCCCAAGGCGAACCTCGGCGACCTCGTCGCCACCCTCTCCCCAGAGCGCATGCAGGAGATCGAAGAGGCGCTCGAGTTTGCTCTCGGCTTCAGGGAGATGATCTAACAGCTCACTATCCGTAGAGCCTCGGTAGCCAGAGCGGCATCCGCGCTCTGCAAGAGCTCAGGCTGAAGCCTGGTACACCTCGGCGCTCAGGAGAGCGAAGTGCCGCTCGTCGAAGGTGAAGACCTGAGCGCCGGCACGCCTCGCCATGCCGGCCAGCACCGCGTCAGCCAAAGTCACGCGCTGATCGTTGAACTTCGCTACCGCCTCGAGCGCGGCCTGCATGTCGGCTGCCTGCGGATAGACCGGACCGTAATTCTCGAACGCCACCTGGGCGATAGCGGCAGCGTTCTTCAGCTTGCGCCTGAGCGTCAAGGTGTGGAGCTCGAGCAGGTTGCTTATGGGGCAGCTCAGGGGCACGCCTGCTTTTTCCAGAGACGCGAAGATGCTCAGGGCCCGCGGATGGTGTTGGTCTCGCTTGTCGGCTAGCGCGTAGAGCGGGCCGGTGTCCAGATAGATCGCTTTAGAGCGCCGCCTAGCGGTCAACGCTTGTCCTTGGCGGCCCTCAGGTGTTTCTCCTCGAGCGCCTCGCCCAAGTAAGCATCGTGGTGGGTGCTCACATTCCCTGGGCTCTCCTGGTCATCTATCATGCCCGCGAGCGCCAGGTAGGAGGGTGAGCGCTCCCCTGAGCGGTTGAGCCCCTCGTCGACTTCGAACAGGTCCGCTACCCCGACGGGCTTGCCGGTCAGTTCCCGCAGCGCTGGAATGATGGCGTCCAAGGTGGCGAGGTACACCCCCCTCGGTCTCTCCTTGAGCATGTTGTAGATCGAGTTGCGGGATACCTCTCCCTTCACCTTTTGGGAGAGGGCGTAGGCCGTTACGCCGTGAGCGTCGAGAAATTCTTTCAGCTTCCATTTCGTCATCATGCCGTCACTCTACCACGTCGGCCTGTACCACATCGGCCCGTACCACATCGGCCTGTAGCTGCCGGCCTGTTAGGTTCGACACCTGCCATGTTCGGCGACAGGGTCAATGACAGCGCCTCGAGCCAGGGAAGGGCTCGAGGTACAGGATCACGGACGGGGTTGTCGACATGTAGCTGCCGGACCAGGAGAAGCGTGAGGCAATCGCTGGTTAGCGCATTCTGTAAACGTTGCGACGGTGACCGACTTTATGAATCACGATACGCTGCTCATCTTCAAGGATCTGGTAGAGGACCCGGTAGTCACCCACGCGCAGCTTAAAGAGATGTGCCAAACCACCCGTCAGAACCTCTGGTTTTATATCCTCTACATGCCCGGCTAACCAGTTGACCCTCTTGATGATACGACGGGCTACAGATTTGTCCAGCTTGGCCAGTTCCTGGCTCGCGGCGTCCAGGATACGAACGCTATACACGCTCAGTCCAAGCCAAGATCCCGTACCACGTCCTCAAAAGCTGCTCCACGTTCGCCTGAGGCAACAGTACGCTTTTGTTCTACGAGCCTTTGGCGCACAACCTCGTGAAGCTCGAGCCCCTCGTCAGGATCACCCAGCAGTTCAAGCAGCTTTTGCTCGACCGCGGCTTCGATGAGCTCTTCGAGTTCCTCTCTGGTCATTTCCGCGACCGTATCGGCCATGTCATCCTCCAATCCAGTGTACTTTAGGTTTGACACCTGCCATGTTTGGCGACAGGGGCAACCATGACAGCAGCCTCGAGCCGCACCCGCGCGCCCTGGGGTTTTCCCCGCTCCTGATGCACCTTGAGATCGCCGACCGCCCGGATGAGCGCCGGAAGGTCGGCATCGCGAGGTGGTTTTTCTCTTGGCGTGAGGGTGATCTCGAGGTCCAGCGCCTCGAGCATGCCGGCGAGGCTCTTGGGGAGCTTGCCGCGCCTGCCCGTCATCACGTCGGAGAGGTATTGCGGGCTCACGCCCAGGTTCCGTGCCAGCTCCTGCCGGCTGATACGAGCGCGTTTCAGATGGTGCTCGATCTCCTGGCGAGCTTGCGGTCGATGTCCATGCGCCCATGCTACCGCGCCTATCTCAAGAAGACAAGAAAAAGCCGACTTTCCGCCCCCCTCTGCGAGATTTAGGAATTTTCATTTCACGTCCCTGACGGGTAAATTTCATTTCTCCGTTGAGGCGAATAATCTCGAGGCAAGTTCGCTGGGAAGCCAAACCATTTTTCTTAGGCCGTAGAGTGAGACAATTCACTATTCAAGTGGAAACAGTCATCATGATAAGCAGTGTCCAGGGCGGCGTTTTCGCCAAATGGCTTAAATTAACAGAATTCGTGAACAGGGGGCGGAAAGTCGGTTCTACTCAATGGGGGCTGCATTGCGACCCTTTGGAGTTTTGCCGCCGGCCACCTGAATGACACGACTGTATGCCTGCAACAGCTTGGATTTCTGATGTCGCCACTCTAAAATCTCTTCCATTCGTGCTCTTCCTCGTTCACCCATTCTTTGTCTTTGTTGAGGATCTTCCAGCAGCTCGAGGATTTTGTGGGCAAAATCAATCTCATCATCGGCCTTTGCATAAAGCGAGGCATCTTCGGCAGAGAGGCGTCCTTCTATGACATCAAACTGTACGATAGGTTTGCCCAAGGCCATATATTCCAAGATCTTGTTCATGGTTGAAAGGTCATTGTAGGGAGTTTTTGGATCAGGATTGACACAGACATCGCAAGAAGAGATTCGCTCTATCAATTCCTTATCCGGGATCCTGCCTGTAAACTCAATATATTCCGTCAGTCCCAAGGTTTGTGAAAGCG
>JALZLY010000315.1 GCA_030858465.1 Deinococcota bacterium | reverse complement strand
CCCTTGGACGACCTGCCGCGCTTTCACCGCGCCTTTTTGACCATGCGGCAGCCGGAGACCGACTGGCAGGCGGCCTCCTTGCGCCAGGTGCAGGGCAAGGTGCAGGCGGCTTTGAAGAGGCTCGAGCGCGAGGGCCACGCCAAACGCGAGGGCGAGCTGCTCCTGGTCGACCGCAAGGTGATTCCCGAGGGTTTCGAGGACTACTTAGCCACCGACTACCCGGTGTGAGCCCCGCGCCCTGTGGGGCCTAGGCCGATGGTTGGTGCCATGATGTTTCGTGCCATAAGGACATGACCGGACCCGCATGAGCGCGCGCTGGCAGCGCGTCGTCGTCAAGGTCGGCTCGAGCTCGGTAACCGACGCCGCGGGCCGCATCGAGCCCGCCAAGATGTGGGCCATCGCCCGCGGCGCGCAGGTCCTCTCGGCGCGCTTTAACGCCAAGGTGGTGCTGGTGTCCTCGGGTGCGGGCGCGGCGGGCCGCGAGCGGCTGGGGCTCAGCCTGCCGCTCACGCTGCCGCACAAACAGGCCGCCGCCGCGGTCGGCCAGGCGCTCCTCATGCTCGACTGGGCGCGCGCCTTTGCGCCCTTGCCCGTCGCGCAGCTTCTCCTGACCGCCGCGGACATCCAGGACCGGCGGCGCTACGTCAACGCTAGGAACGCGCTCGAGAGCAGCCTCAGCCTCGGCGCGGTGCCGGTCATCAACGAAAACGACTCGGTAGCGACCAGTGAAATTCGCTTCGGCGACAACGATACCCTCTCGGCCTGGACGGCCTATCTCATGGACGCCAACGCGCTGCTCATCCTCACCGACGTGAACGGACTCTATGACGCCGACCCGCGCACCTGCCCCGCCGCCAAGCGCATCCCGGTCGTCGCCAACGTGACGGCGGTGAGCCACTTAGCGGCAGGTGCGGGCAGCGGGCGCGGCACCGGCGGCATGGTGACCAAGCTGGCGGCCGCCAAGATCGCCGCCGAGGCGGGCATCGAGACCGTCATCCTCTCGGGCGGCGGGGCGGGGCTAGAGGCCTTGGCACGGGGCGAGGACGTGGGCACCCGCTTTCTGGCCCAGACGCGCGCTCCGGCCCGCAAGGCCTGGCTCGCCCAGCAGCCCACCAAGGGCAGCATCACCATAGACGAGGGTGCGGCGGGGGCGCTGAGGGCAGGCCGCAGCCTCCTGCCGAGCGGCATCTTGGGGGTGGCGGGCGACTTCGACTTCGGCGACGCGGTGGCGGTGACGCTGGGGGAAACGCTCGTCGGCCGGGGGCTGTCGAACTACGCCGCAGTGGACGTCGCACGCATCCGCGGCATCAAGACGGCTGAGATCGCCGCAAGGCTCGGCTACAAGGATTTCGACGAGGTCATCCACCGTGACAACCTCGTCCTTATGGGTCCCGGCTAGTCCTTGTCCTGACTAGGTAGTACCCGCACGAGTACGGCCTCTAGGCCGGGTCTATGTACTTGCCCCACACAGCAGCCGCACTAGCGGCGGGTCTAGTGACCCCTGTGCTAGGGGCGGGCTAGTGCCCGTACAAGTGACCCTCGACTCTAGCGGGGGCCTAGTGGCCCTACACTGATGACAGCCCCGCGGGGACGCGGTAGGCTGGTCGGGTGATCAGCTCCACTCTCTTGCTCCCGCGGAAACGACCGTGAACACCGCTCCACCCGACGGCACGCGCTACATCCTGCCGCCCGCGAGCTCACAGAGGCTCGAGGTCACCACGCGCCTGCGCCGCCTCTACTCGAGCTGGGGCTACGAGGGCGTCGAGGTGCCGGCCCTGGAGCGCTACGACTCCCGCCACCGCGCCGCCGACAAGTCGTTCAAGCTCTCGGACAAGGACTCGGGCGTCCTGACCTTGCGGTCGGATTTCACCCCGGCCATCGCGGGGCTCGTCAAGGCGCATTTTCCCGAGGCGGCAAGCAGCGCCGGCGGCCTGCCCAAGCGCCTTCAGTACTGCGGCGCGGTCTGGCAGGCCATCGACCCCGACATCGCCCGCACCAGGGAGTTCAACCAGATCGGCCTCGAGCTCGTAGGGATATCGAATCCGCGCGCCGACGCCGAGCTCATCCATCTGGCGCGCGAATCGGTGCGCGAGGTGGGCCTGGTGCCGCGCGTGGAGATGGGCAACCCCGGCTTCGTGCGGGCGCTCTTTGCTCTCGCCGGGGTGAGCGAAGGCCTGCAGGAGCGCCTGGCCGACGCCATCGACCGCAAGGACGCCAGCACCCTGGCGGGCCTGCTGGCGCCTATAAAGCTCGCCCCCGATCTGCACCGGGCCATCCTGGCGGTGCCCGACCTCTACGGCGACCCCGGCACCCTCTCGCGCGCCCGTAAGATAGCGGTCTGGCCGGAGACCTTGAACGAACTCGACCGGATAGACGCCATCTTGAGCGAGTTCGAGGACGCCAGCGAGCTCATGCTCGAGCTCGGCATGGCCCGGCGCCTCGCCTACTACACCGGCGTCACCTTTCGCGCTTATACCTTCGACTACGCCCAGCCGCTCCTGGGCGGCGGGCGCTACGACGGCGCGCTCCTGCCCTTTGCGGCAGGCTTCGCCATCGGTTTGGAAAGGCTGATGAGCGCCCTGCCGGGGGCGGCGGGTCACCTCCAGCCCCTCGTCTTGAGCCTCGACGACGCGCGGGCGCGGCTGCTTCGGGCGCGAGGCTACGCCGTGGAGAGGAGCCTTGCGGCGGACCCGGAGGGCGCGCGCGCCTACGCCAAGCGGCGCGGCATCCCCTACCTGCTCACGGCGCACGGTTTGGAAAGCCTGACGGAGGGGGCGCCCGAGCGAGAGGGGCTCGAGCAGACCTTGGCGGGATCGCTCCGTGGCTGAGCCCAAGCTCACCCTGGCTCTGCCCAAGGGGCGCGTGATGCGAGAGAGCCTGACCTGGCTCAGGCGGGCAGGCCTGGCTCTCGAGGTGCCCAGTGGCCGCGCCCTCAAGCACGACGCGGGCGACGCCTGGGTGCTCGAGCTGCGCAACAGCGACGTGCCCACCTATGTCGAACTCGGCGTGGCCGACGCGGGCGTCGTGGGCAAGGACGTGCTCCTGGAGGCCGGGCGCAACGTCTACGAGCCCGTGGACCTGGGCTTTGC
>JALZLY010000314.1 GCA_030858465.1 Deinococcota bacterium | reverse complement strand
CCCGTGAGCTGGCGGCGCGCGCCGGAAGACGAGGCGAGGGAGATGGCAGACGACTACATCATCGTGACCGACGGCCTCACCAAGGAGTTTAGAGGCTTTACCGCCGTCAAGGACGTGGCCCTCAAGGTCAGGCGCGGCACCGTTCACGCGCTCATCGGCCCCAACGGCGCGGGTAAGACCACCGTCTTCAACCTGCTCACCAAGTTCTTGAGCCCCAGCAGGGGAACGATCCACTACAACGGTCAAGACATCACCCGGGCGCGACCGGCCGACATCGCCCGCCAGGGGATGGTGCGCTCCTTTCAGATCTCGGCGGTGTTCGGGCAGCTGAGCGCCTTGGAGAACGTCCGCGTAGCCTTGCAGCGCAAGCTCGGCACCTCCTATCACTTCTGGCGCTCGCGCGAGAGCTTGGGCGTCCTCGACGACGAGGTGCGGGCGCTCCTCGAGGCCGTCGGCCTGCAGGCCTTTGAGGAGACGCTTGCGGCCGAGCTTCCCTACGGCCGCAAGCGCGCCCTGGAGATCGCCACCACCCTCGCGCTAGACCCCGAGATGATCCTGCTCGACGAGCCCACCGCGGGCATGGCCGGCGAGGACATTGGCCGCGTCACGGGGCTCATCAAGAAGGTGGCCGCCGAGCGGACGGTCTTGATGGTCGAGCACAACCTGAGCGTGGTCGCCGATCTTTCCGACACCATCACCGTCTTGCAGCGCGGGCAGATCCTGGCCGAAGGGGACTACCACGAGGTGTCCAAGAACGAGGCCGTCGTCGAGGCCTATATGGGGACCGGCCATGCCGCCTGAGTTGTCGCCCGAGCTGCTGAAGCTCGAGGACGTCCACGCCTTCTACGGCGAGTCGCACGCGCTGCACGGCGTCAGCTTGAACGTTCACGAGGGCGAGGTGGTGACGCTTCTAGGCCGCAACGGCGCGGGCAAGACCACCACCTTGAGAGCCATCATGGGCATCCTCGACAAACGCTCGGGCTCGATCCGCTTTGACGGCCAGGAGCTCACCAGGCTCAGCTCAAACGCGATCGCCCGCCGCGGCGTCGCCTACTGCCCCGAGGAACGGGGCATCTTCGCCAGCCTCGACGTGGAGGAGAACCTGCTCCTGCCGCCCGTGGTAAGAAAGGGCGGCATGGCGCTCGGCGAGATCTACGAGCTCTTTCCCAACCTGAAAGAGCGCCTGAGGAGTCCCGGCACCCAGCTGTCGGGCGGCGAGCAGCAGATGCTCGCCATCGGCCGCATCCTGCGGACCGGCGCCAAGCTGCTCTTGCTCGACGAGCCGACCGAGGGCTTGGCGCCGGTGATCGTCCAGCAGATCGGCGAGGTCATTCGCCGGCTCAAGGTTCGGGGCTTCACCATCTTGCTGGTCGAGCAGAACTTTCGCTTCGCCACCACCGTGGCCGACCGCCACTACCTCCTCGAGCAGGGCAAGGTGGTGGACATGGTGCCGAGCGAGCAAGTCGGTGCTAAGATGGACGTGCTTCACAAATATCTGGGGGTGTAGCCCAGGGCGCACCTCAACAAAGGGGACTAAGGTATGAACCATATCAGTATGAGGTTTGGGGCTGCTCTTTTGGGCCTGGCGCTGCTGGCGGCGGCGCAGGCGCAGGTGTCCGGTAACGCCGTGAGGATCGGCGTCTTAAACGACCAGTCGGGGCTCTACGCCGACCTCTCCGGCCAAGGCTCGGTGCTGGCGGCGCGCATGGCCGTCGAGGACTTTGGTGGCGAGGTTCTGGGCGCGCCCATCGACATTCTCTCCGCCGACCACCAGAACAGCCCGGACATCGGCTCGAGCGTGGCGCGGCAGTGGATCGACGTGAGCGGCGTCGACGTGATCGTGGACGTGCCCACCTCCTCGGTGGCCCTGGCGGTGCAGGAGATCACCCGCGAAGCGAGCCGCGTCTTTCTCATCTCGGGCGCGGCGACGACCGACCTGACCGGACCGGCCTGCTCGCCCACCAGCGTCCACTGGACCTACGACACCTACGCGCTCGCCGTGGGCACCGGCCAGGCCGTGGTCGAGGAGGGCGGCGACTCCTGGTTTTTCATCACCGCTGACTACGCCTTTGGCCATTCGCTCGAGGAGAACACCGCCCGGGTCGTCGAGGAGAACGGCGGCACCGTCCTCGGGACCATCCGCCATCCGCTGGCGACGGCCGACTTCTCGTCCTACCTGCTCCAGGCCCAGGGCTCGGGCGCCAGGATCATCGGCCTGGCCAACGCCGGCACCGACACCACCAACGCCATCCAGCAGGCCAACGAGTTCGGCATCGTCCAAGCCGGCCAGCAGCTCGCCGGGCTGCTGCTCTTCATCTCCGACATCGACGCGCTCGGCCTCGAGGTGGCACAGGGGCTCGTTCTCACCACCGGCTTCTACTGGGACATGGACGACGAGACCAGGGAATGGTCGCAGCGCTTTTTCGACCGCCACGGCGCCATGCCGACGATGGTTCACGCCGGCGTCTACTCCTCGGTCATGCACTACCTGAGGGCCATCGAGGCGGCCGGCACAGATGAGGCGCAGGCCGTCGTCGCGCAGATGAAAGAGACGCCGGTCGAGGACTTCTTCGCCAGGAACGGCACTATCCGCCCCGACGGTCGCATGGTCCACGACATGTACTTGGTCGAAGTCAAGAGCCCCGACGAGTCCACAGGCCGCTGGGACTACTACACCATCTTGCGCACCATCCCCGGCGACCAGGCCTACATGCCGATGGCCGAAGGCGGTTGCCCGCTCGTGGACGATACGGGCAACTGAGCCGCCGAGAGAATGTTGATGCGGGAAAGCGATGTTTGAACTTCTAGGGATAACGCCGCAGATGCTCTTCGGGCAGCTCCTCTTGGGGCTCATCAACGGCTCGTTCTACGCCCTCTTGAGCCTTGGGCTGGCGGTCATCTTCGGCATGCTCAACGTCATCAACTTTACGCACGGGGCGCAGTACATGATGGGCGCCTTTGCGGCCTGGATGCTGCTCGAGACCATGGGCATCCCTTACGGCGCGGCGCTCCTCCTCGCCCCCCTCATCGTCGGCGCCATCGGCATCGTGCTCGAGCGGACGATGCTGAGCCGGCTCTACAAGCTCGACCACCTCTACGGCCTGCTCCTCACCTTTGGCCTAGCACTCATCATCGAAGGGCTCTTTCGCAACTTCTACGGCGTGTCGGGCAAGCCCTATCCCATCCCCGAGTGGCTGCGGGGCGGGCAGAACCTCGGCTTCATGTTCCTGCCCAACTACCGCGCTTGGGTCATCTTAGTCTCACTCCTTGTTTGCTTGGGCACCTGGTTTCTGATCGAGCGCACCCGCCTGGGCGCTTACTTGCGCGCCGGCACTGAAAATCCGGCGCTGGTGCGCGCCTTTGGCGTCAACGTGCCGCTCATGATGACCCTCACCTACGGCTTCGGGGTGGCCCTGGCCGGCTTTGCCGGGGTGCTGGCCGCACCCATCTACCAGGTGAACCCGCTCATGGGCTCGGACCTCATCATCGTGGTCTTCGCCATCGTGGTGATCGGCGGCATGGGCTCGATCCTGGGCTCGATCCTGACCGGGCTCGGCCTGGGGGTCATCGAGGGCCTCACCAAGACCTTCTATCCCGAACTTTCCGCCACCGTCGTCTTCATCGTCATGGTTATCGTGCTGCTCATCAAGCCCGACGGCCTCTTCGGCAGGGCGCGCTCGTGAGCGCGCCCAGGTACCTGGGGATCGCGCTGCTGGTGGCGGCCGGTCTGCTCGCGCCCTTCGTCGTCTACCCCGTCTTTCTCATGAAGGCGCTCTGCTTCGCGCTCTTCGCCTGCGCCTTCAACCTGCTGCTCGGCTACGCCGGCCTGCTGTCCTTCGGCCACGCCGCCTTTTTCGGCTCCGCCGCCTACGTCACCGGGCACAGCGTCAAGGTGCTGGGCTTCTCACCAGAACTGGGGATCTTGGCGGGCACGGCCGCAGCCGCCTTCCTGGGTGTGGTCTTCGGCTGGCTGGCGATCCGCCGTTTGGGCATCTACTTCGCCATGATCACCCTGGCCCTGGCGCAGATGGTCTACTTTTTTGCCCTGCAGGCGCCCTTCACCGGCGGCGAGGACGGCATCCAGGCGATCCCGCGCGGCCAGCTCTTCGGCCTCGTCGATCTGTCGAGCTCGCTCACCATGTACTACTTCGTCCTGGCCATCTTCACGCTCGGCTTTCTGCTCATCTACCGGACCGTCCACTCGCCCTTCGGCCAGGTCCTGAAGGCGATTCGCGAGAACGAGCCGCGCGCCGTCTCGCTCGGCTACAAGGTGGGCCGCTACAAGCTGCTCGCCTTCGTCCTCTCGGCCACGTTGGCCGGGCTGGCCGGCGCGACCAAGGCCATCGTCTTTCGCCTCGCCACCCTGACCGACGTCTACTGGCACACCTCGGGCGAGGTGGTCCTGATGACCCTCTTAGGTGGTATGGGCACGATCTTCGGCCCGGCGGTCGGGGCCTTTTTGGTGGTGACGCTGCAAAACTACCTGGCCCACTTAGGCGCCTGGGTGACGGTCATCACCGGCGTCATCTTCGTCGTCTGCGTCCTGCTCTTCAGGCGTGGCATCGTGGGCGAGCTCGAGACTCTCCTCAAGCCCCGCAAGCGCAAGGAGAGGGATGTCATCGCCGCCGACAGGCTCGGCAAGGAGACCTGATTGGCAGACATAAGCCGAGGCTGAGCGCGGCCTCACGAAGCGTCGCCACGCTCGCCTGCGCCGTTGTCCCTTGGGCCGCCCTTCACGCCGCCCCGCGCGCGCGGGATAGACTGGCGCATGATCCACGCCGTCTACCCCGGCTCCTTCGACCCCCTGCACAACGGCCACCTGGACCTCATCCGGCGGGCGAGCAGCATCTACGACCATCTCACGGTCGCCGTCACCTACAATCCCCTCAAGCAGACCAAGACCTTCACGGTCGAGGAACGCCGCGCCATCATCGAGGCCTCGACCTCGGGCATGGCCAACGTCTCGGTCGACCAGTTTCACGGTCTCTTGGCTAGCTATATGGACAGCGTCGGCGCGCGCGTCATCGTCAAGGGCCTGCGCGCCATCTCCGACTTCGAGTCCGAGCTCGAGATGGCGCACCTCAACCGGCAACTGAACCGCAACGTCGAGACCACCTTCATCATGACCGCCGCGCGCTGGTCCTTCGTGTCGAGCACGCGTACCAAGGAGATCGCCGCGCTCGGCGCCGACGTGAGCAAGCTGGTTCCCAGGGCTTCGCTCGAGGCCCTGAAGCAAAAGTACGGCGACGGCGAGCCGTAGCGGCCACTACGCCGTTTTCGATCATCTCGTCCTACACTGAAAAGGCTTGTGTTCAGGCGGAGGCCCGGTAAGGTCTCCGCAGCGCTGAATCCTAACCCCACTGTCCATACCGAAGCCTTTGCTTCCATGATTGAGAGGGACCCATGTCATTTTTGCTCCGCGGTCTGGCGGCAAACGGCGGTATTCGCATCGTTGCCGCCGACACCACCCAACTCGTCGAGGAGGCGCGCGCGCGCCACGAGGCCACGCCGCTGGCCGCCGCCGCCCTGGGCCGCTCGCTGACGGCCGGCCTGCTCCTGGCCCACGTTTTGCTCAAGAACCCCCAGGACCGCGTCACCTTGCGCCTGCGCGGCGACGGCCCCTTGGGCGGCGTTATCGCCGATGCCGGGCTGGACGGCGCGGTGCGCGGCTACGTCAGCAACCCGCAGGTCAGCCTGCCCCTGCGAGCGGACGGCAAACTCGACGTGGGCGGCGCCCTCGGCGCGGGCGAGATCAGCGTGGTGCGCTCGCACGCGCCCTACGGCGACCCCTACAGCTCGTCCATTGCGCTCGCGAGCGGCGAGATCGGCGAGGACGTGGCCATGTTCCTGGCGCAGTCCGAGCAGGTCGGCTCGGCGGTGCTCTTAGGCGTCTACTTGGAGAACAGCCGGGTGGTGCGCTCGGGTGGCGTCATCCTCCAGGCCCTGCCGGGCGCCGACGAGGCTATCTTGAAGCTGCTCGAGGCCAACGTCAAGGCGGTCGGCCAGCTCACCGAGGCGATGGGGCGACACAGCCTCCTGGAGATCCTCCACGAGCTCTGCTGGGGGCTCGGCTTCGAGCTCCTCACCAAAGACGCCCTGCCGCTCAGGTTCGAGTGCCGCTGCAGCGACGCCAAGGCTTTGGACGCGCTCGCCTACTTCACGCCCGAGGAGCGCGAGAGCATGATCGCAGAGGACGGCGGCGCCGAGGCGGTCTGCCACTGGTGCAGCGAGAAGCGCTGGCTAGAAGCGGACGCGATTCGCAGCATCGCGGGCGAGGAGATCCGCTGCCCCGACTGCGGCACCCTCTGGCACCGCGAGGGTCAGTCCACGATGGTCCGCGAGGACGAGACCTGCGCCTGCGGCCGCCAGGTGATGCTGCCGGCGTAGGGAGAGCTTAGAAGACAGGAGTCAGGAGCGTCTAACTTCTGGCTTCTGCGCTTTAGGGCTCGAGCCCTCACGTTTTTGATAGCCCTGGGCACTGTCGGCTATAATGACCCACGAGCTAGGCTTGGCTAGCTGGTTTTGACGCCTTTTTAAGTCCACCATGCCACCCGACAGCCCTCGAGCCCTTTTAACCCCACCACTCGAGCCCACAATCCTCAAACGCCTGTAAGGTAGCCCCTTCGCCTTCACCGAGCGTCGTCAGCTCGAGATAACGCTCCTCTTCGGCGTCGGGCTTGCGGTAGACCTCGAGCCGGGTCTTGGCTCAAGATCCAGTATTCAGGGATGCCCGCGCGGGCGTAGAGCCCCTGCTTGAGCGTGCGGTCACTCTCCAGCGTGGTAGCTACCTCGACCACGAGCAGCACGTCCTCGGGCTTGGGGTGACGTTCTTCGTACTGGTCGATGGGCGGCTTGACGACGAGAATGTCCGGTTGCGGTTCGTCCCCTTCCGAAATCCTCAGCGGGTGCTGCGTGAAGACGACGGCGCGGTCGCTAAAACAACGCTCGAGACGCCCCTCGAGCTTTTTCAGCCTTGTGGCGTGCTTCGGACCTATAGGAGCCATCTTGTAGATGACGCCGTGAATGAGTTCATAGCGCGCGTCCGCCTCCAGGATGCCCGCTTCCGCCATCTTGTAGTAGTGCTCGACGCTCATGCGCAGGGGCCCGGGCGGCGCGTCACAGTCCGGCTCGCTGGCTCTGTCGGCTGGTCGCGGCGTCGGGATGGCCATACGCCATTATAGACGCTCAGATGGCGACGGGCACTTCCTCCGGTTCGTAGGCCAGGTTCGGCGCCAGCCACCTTTCGATTTCCTCCACCGTCATCCCCTTGCGCGCGGCGTAGTCCTCCACCTGGTCGCGGCCGATCTTGCCCACCGCGAAGTAGCGGCTCTGTGGGTGCGCGAAGTAGAGGCCCGAGACGGCGGCGGCGGGAAACATCGCGAAGTTCTCGGTGAGCCTGATGCCGGTGTTCTCCTCGGCGTCCAGCAGGTCGAAGAGGAGGCGCTTTTCGCTGTGGTCGGGACAGGCGGGGTAGCCGGGGGCGGGGCGGATGCCGCGGTAGCGCTCGCGAATCAGCGCGTGGTTGTCCAGCTTCTCGCCCGGCGCGTAAGCCCAGAACTCCTTGCGGACGCGCTCGTGCAGGCGTTCAGCGAAGGCCTCGGCGAGGCGGTCGGCGAGCGCCTTGGCCATGATGCTGCTGTAGTCGTCGTGCTCCTGCTCGAAGGCTTCGACCATCGCCCCCAGGCCGTGCCCCGCCGTGACGGCGAAACCGCCGACATAGTCGCCCAGGCCTGAGTCCTTGGGGGCCACGTAGTCGGCGAGCGCCAGGTTGGGCTGGCCGGGCCGCTTCTCGCCCTGCTGGCGGAGCGTGTGCAAGACGGCAAGCTGCTCGCGGCGCGTGTCATCGACGTAGAGCTCGAGGTCGTCGCCCACGCTGTTCGCGGGCCAGAAGCCAAAGACCGCCTTCGCCACCAGGAGCCCTTCCTCGACGATGCGCTCGAGCATGGTCTGGGCGTCGCCGAAGAGCTTGCGCGCTTCCACCCCGACCACCGCGTCGTCCAGAATTCCCGGATAGCGCCCGGCGAGCTCCCAGGCGTGGAAGAACGGCCCCCAGTCGATGCGGTTCATAAGTTCCTCGAGCGGGTAGTCCGCAAGCACCCTGGCGCCCAAAAAGCTGGGGCGGACGAGCTCGAGCCCGGACCAGTCGGACACGAAACGCCGGGCGCGCGACGCCGCTATGGTGAGCAGCTTCGTCTGCGCCTGGCGGCCGTGGTGCTTGTCGCGGAGGTCGTCGTACTGGGCGCGGGTTTCCTCCTCGAGCCTGGGCCGCTCCGTCCTGCTCACCGCGCGCGAGACCACCCCGACGCTCCTCGAGGCGTCGAGCACGTGGACGGCGAGATGGTCGTAGGCCGGGGCGATCTTGACGGCGGTGTGGACGCGCGAAGTCGTCGCCCCGCCGATGAGGAGCGGCACGGTGAAGCCCTGCCGGCTCATCTCACGAGCGACGTGGACCATCTCGTCCAGCGATGGGGTGATCAGGCCGGAGAGGCCGACGATGTCCACCTCTTCCCGGCGGGCGGTCTCCAAGATCCTCTCCGCCGCGACCATCACCCCGAGGTCGAGAACCTCGTAGTTGTTGCAGGCCAGCACCACGCCGACGATGTTCTTGCCGATGTCGTGGACGTCGCCCTTGACGGTCGCCAGCAGCACCTTGCCGGCGTTTTTGCGCTCTCCCCCGGCTTTGTCCGCCTCGAGGTAGGGCAGCAGGTAGGCGACGGCCTTTTTCATGACGCGGGCGCTCTTGACGACCTGCGGCAGGAACATCTTGCCGGAGCCGAAGAGGTCGCCGACGATGTTCATGCCGTCCATCAGAGGACCTTCGATGACCTCCAGGGGCCGGTCGTACTGCTGCCGCGCCTCCTCGACGTCCGCCTCGACAAAGTCGGTGACGCCCTTGACGAGGGCGTGGGAGAGGCGCGCTGCGACCGTTCCCTGGCGCCACCCATCGTCCTGCACCCTGACCTTGCCGCCGCCCTTGACGTTTTCCGCAAAGGTCACCAGCCGCTCGGTGGCGTCCTCGCGGCGGTTTAAGAGCACGTCAAGAACGTGCTCGAGCAAATCCTTGGGAATCTCCTCGTAGACTTCGAGCATGCCGGGATTGACGATGCCCATGTCGAGCCCGGCCTTGACCGCGTGGTAGAGAAAGGCCGCGTGCATCGCCTCGCGCACGCGATTGTTGCCGCGAAAGGAAAAGGAGATGTTGGAGACGCCGCCACTGACGAGCGCGCCGGGCAGCTTCTCCTTGATCCAGTGGGTGGCGCGGATAAAGTCCAGCGCGTAGTTGGCGTGCTCTTCGATGCCGGTGCCGACGGTCAAGATATTGGGGTCGAAGATGATGTCCTGCGGGGGGAAACCGAGCTCGCCTGTGAGCAGGCGGTAGGCGCGCTCGCAGACCTCGATCTTGCGCTCGAAAGAGTCGGCCTGACCCCGCTCGTCGAAGGCCATGACGACGACCGCCGCGCCGTAGCGCCGGATGAGCCGGGCCTGGCGCCTGAACTCGTCCTCGCCCTCCTTGAGCGAGATCGAGTTGACCACGCCCTTGCCCTGGACGCGCTTCAAACCCGCCTCGAGCACCGACCACCTAGACGAGTCGACCATGATGGGTACTCGAGCGATGTCGGGCTCGGCGGCGATCAGGTTCAAGAAGGTGACCATCGCCGCCTCGGAGTCGAGCATGCCCTCGTCCATGTTGACGTCGATGAGTTGCGCGCCGCCCTCGACCTGCTGCCGGGCGACGCTCAGGGCGGCCTCGAAGTCGCCGGCCTTGACGAGCCTGGCGAAGCGCGGCGAGCCGGTGACGTTGGTGCGCTCGCCGACGTTGACGAAGTTCGCTCCTGCGGAGTGCTTCGCGAAATCGGGGCGGACGATCAGGGGCTCGAGGCCGGAAAACCTCGGGTAGGGCGGCACTTTTGGCGGCACGCGCGGCGGGACCTTGGCGGCCAGCTCGGCAAAACGCCGGATGTGCTCGGGGGTGGTGCCGCAGCAGCCGCCGATGATGTTCACCCAGCCGTTGGCGAGAAAGTCCTCCAAGACAGCCCCCATCGACTCGGGCGACTCGTCGTAGTCGCCAAAGGCGTTGGGCAGGCCGGCGTTGGGATAGCAGCTCGTGGGGACGGCTGCCAGCGAGGACAACTCCTCGACGTAAGGGCGCAACTCTTTCGGCCCCAGGGCGCAGTTGAGGCCGACGGCGAGCAGGTCGGCGTGCGAGACCGAGATCAGGAAGGCTTCCAGGGTCTGCCCCGACAGCGTCCGCCCGCTGGCGTCGGTGATGGTGCCGGAGACCATCACGGGCAGGCGCCTGCCCAACGCCCCGAAGACCTCTTCGGCCGCGAACAGCGCCGCCTTGCAGTTCAAGGTGTCGAAGACCGTCTCGATCAGGAGCAGGTCGGCGCCGCCGTCCATGAGGCCCCTTATCTGCTCGCCGTAGCTGGTGACCAGCGCGTCGAAATCGACTGCGCGAAAGCCGGGGTTGTTCACGTCCGGGCTCATCGAGGCGGTGCGGTTGGTGGGGCCCAAAGCGCCCGCCACGAAGCGGGCTTTGTCGGGCGTGGAAAACGCCTCGGCGGCACGTTTGGCGAGCTTGGCCGCCGCGAGGTTGAGCTCGTAGATGACCTCATCCAGCCCGTACTCGGCCAGGCCGATGCGCGTGGCGTTGAAGGTGTTGGTCTCAAGGATGTCCGCGCCCGCTTCCAGGTAAGCCCGGTGGATCCCTTCGATGATCTGCGGCTGGGTCAGGACGAGAATATCGTTGGCGCCCTGGAGAGGCTTGGGGTGATCGCCAAAGCGCGTCCCGCGAAAGTCGGCTTCGGAGAGCGCATGGCCTTGGATCATCGTGCCCATAGCGCCGTCCAGAACGAGGATGCGCCTTTCGAGGAGCTGACGGATTGGGCTTGCTGTCATGACCGCACGACCTTTGAGCAGGATGAGCTTTGGCGGGATGTCATCGTGACAGGTGAAGCGTCCGTCTGGATGGAGGCGGACACGGGGCGCGAGCCCATTGGCTAGGCCTTGTGTCGCGCCGAGTATCTAGGCATTGTGTCGCGCCAAACGCGCTGGCGTCAAGTCGGGCGCAGAAGGTTATAGGGTTCGGAGCGATGAGACCGCCATGGGGCCGGTGGGCCTGTCATGATATAAGCAGAACAGGAGGTATCATGCCCGAACCCAAGAAGTTCGCGGTCGGCGAGGACGTGATGTACCGGGGCCGGCGCTACACCGTGAGTCAGGTGCTCGAGGAACCCTACAGCCTGCGCCTCTTGGCCAGCGATGAGCCCGGCCCCGCCTTTGTCCACGCCGCACCCGACGAGGTCGAGGGGATGACGGACGAGGACGGCGAGCTCAAGAGCCAGCTTTAGCAACCTTAAGCCCGCCCTCAGCTCGAGCCGCGTAGAATGAGGGATGACCCCCAGCAAGGCCCGGCTCCTGCTCATCGAGGACGACCCCGGCGTGCGCGAGGCGCTCAGCCTGGGTCTCGCGCTCGAGGGCTTTGAAGTCGTGACCGCGCCGGGCGGCAGCCAGGGCCTGCGCCTCCTGCGCGAAGGCGGCATCGACCTGCTCATTTTGGACGTGCTGCTGCCGGGCAGCGACGGCTACAGCGTCCTCCGCGAGCTGCGCTCGAGCCCCGACCTGGACCGGACCCTGCCCGTCCTCATGCTCACCGCGCTCGACGAGGTCGAGGACCGGGTGCGCGGCTTAAGGAGCGGCGCCGACGACTACCTGGTCAAGCCCTACGCGCTCGCCGAGCTCGCCGCCCGCGCCGAGGCGCTCCTCAGGCGCAGCCGCCCGGCACAGACGCGCCTGGCCTACGCCGACCTGACGCTCGACCTGGCCCGCATGCGGGCCAGGCGCGGCGGGCGGGACCTCGCGCTCTCGCCCAAGGACTTTGCGCTGCTCAAGGTGCTCGCCCTGCACGCCGAGCGCCTGGTGGGCAAGGAGGCGCTCATGCGTGCGGTCTGGGGCGAGGAGGTCGAGCCCAACACCTTAGAGGTCCACGTCTCGAGCCTGCGCCGGGCGCTGGGCGAGCCCGCACTCATCCGCACGGTGCGCGGCTACGGCTACCGTCTGGACGCCCGCCCGTGAGCCTGAGCGGGCGCCTGACGCTGCTGCTCTTGGTCTCGCTGCTGCTCGCGCTCTTGCCGCTCGGCGTCTTTACCCTGCGCGAGGCCCGGACGGCCGCGCTCGCCACCTTGGAGGACATGGCGCTGGCGCGGCTCGGCCTCTACCGCGCGCTCTCGCCGGGCGCCCTGCCCGAGCTGGTGGCGCTGGCCCAGGAGTTCGGCGGCTACGGCTTTCTCGTCACCGAGGAAGGCACAAGCTATACCGATACGGCCGTCCACGACCTGCCCGCCCCGCTGCTCGAGGCCCTGAGCGCGGGCGCAGCCTACCGCGGCCTCTATGGACGCTACCTCTTCGTCACCCTGCCGCTGGCGACCCCGCCCACTCGAGCCTCGTCCGCGAACTTCGTCGGTTTAGCCATCCTCGCCGAGGAGGTCGCCGCCCTGAGCAGGCGCTTGCTGGTCGCCTACGCCGTCGCCGCGATGCTGCTCATCGTCGTCGTCGGCGCCCTCGGCCGCTGGGCGCTCGCGGGCATCTTGCGGCCGCTCCGCAGCCTGTCGCGGGAGCTGGCGACGCGCTCGCCCGACAACCTGGCGCCCTTTGCCGCGCCCGGCCTACCCGAACT
>JALZLY010000313.1 GCA_030858465.1 Deinococcota bacterium | reverse complement strand
CGCTCTTCCACCTGCGGGCGCTCCTTGGCGACGGGCTCACGCTGCTCTTCACCGCCCTGCGGGTGAGCGCCGTCTACCTGGTGCTGCTCGGCCTGCTCTACGCGAGCGGGCGGCGGACCTTGGGCCAAGGCAACCGTCCAGGTTTCTTTTGGAGTCAGCTCATGAACCGACGCAATATCACCGGGCTCTTCGTACTCCTGGCCCTCCTGGTCGCCCTGCTGGCGGCCAACGCTTCGCGCCTGCCAACGAAAGGAGGCGCTTTATGATGTCCGCTCGCACGAAACGCACCGTTATCGTCATGATGATGACCCTGCTGCTCTTTGGGCGCGTCCTCGCCTGGGCGATCCCCTATCTGCGGATCCGCTGAGCGATCCAGTAATGAGCAATGCTAGTGGGCTGTGGCGGTACCGCTCACCGTGACCTCGAGCGCGTCGTCGACGCTCAGGAAGAGAAATTGCGGAGGCTCGAGGTTCCAGTCGCTGAACCTGGTCGCGAACGTCCCCGTAAACGAGAAGCCCGTTCCCTGCCGCGTCAGCGTACCGGGGATGCGGACTTCTCGCTGGACGCCGTGGAGGTCGAGCAGGCCGACCAGCGTGGCCGGGCCGCCCGGCTGCCCCTCGAGGCGCGTGGGCGTATAACAGGACTGGGGGTAGGTCCTCACCTCGAACTTGCCGCGGGTGTCCGCGTCGCGAAGCGCGTTGCCCGAATCCCAGGCAGCCAGGTCCAAGCACACCTGTCCGCTCATCTGCCCGCTGCCCTCGTCCCAACTGAGCTGTCCGCTGGCGGTGGTGTTTTTTCCCTGCCAGGGGCCGAGCGTGTAGCTGGCGCTGTAGGTGACCGTGCCGCTGACGCCGTAGCCTGCGCTCTGCGCCCAAGCCAGGCCGAGCAGCATCGCCATCAGGGCGCAAGACCGTTTCACTGCCCTCCCAGCGGGGCTGCTCCCTGTCAGTATGCCGGCGGCGTAGTGAAGACTGCGCCTCATGGCTTGTCTTGTTCGGACGACGGGCTCTTTGCTCACGGCGTGTTCCTTTCGGTGGGGCTCGAGACGGCTCGGGCCTTGTTGCGTCACCCAGTACGGTTGCCGGACCGTCTCGAACGCTCCGCTGCTATCGGGTGGGCAGGGGCTCGGCGTCATCACGGCTCGCGCCAACCGCGCCCTGCAGGAGACGCGACCCCTTCTGACTCATCATACCCACCCTAGGTTAAGGGCACTAGCCCTTGGCCCTAGTGGGCCCCACCTAACGGTGCGCGAACGTGCAGCAACACCTTTTATGGGTCTCATCTGCCAGTGTAAGGGCAACCCTTTGCGCCGTAACTCTCAAGTTTGAGCATGGTCCATCCCAACTTGCTATCTCAGAGTCTTCACTCCTTACCGTGGGATAGAGGGGTCAACCGTTAAGATGGTGGACGCTTCTCAGCCAACGTTCGGGGAAACGAGCTGAGCGCTTATTTCTCCTAAGTTTCAAAGGATGATGAGCCACTCGAGCACGATGACATCCGTGCCGGTATTGCCCTCTGGGTCGGTGACGTTGAGTCTCACCTGCACGGTGTAGGTGCCCGCGCCGCTGAAGTCATAGGTGTCGTTGGGCGTCCACTCTACGGTGGGCGCGTTGCCGACGACGATGGGCGCGTTGTCAAAGAGCTTGACCGTCCACTGGTAGCTCAACTCGGTCGCGCCTTCGGGGTCGGTCGCCGTCCCCGAGAGGGTGAGGGGCTCGTCGGTGCGCACCTGGGCGTGGTCTTCGGGGCTCGAGATCTGCACGAAGGGCGGCAGGTTGGGCGGCGGCTCCACCACGCTGATGCTCACGGTCGCGGTGTCGCTCGAGCCCTGCGGATCGGTCGCGGTGAGCGTCAGGGTGCGCGGGCCATTCGTGGCGAACACGACTTCGGCCTCGCAGCCCGTCACCGGGAAGGGGTCGCCGGCCACGCTGCTGGTCCAGACGAGGCGGCTGCAGGCGAGCTGTTCCTGCGGCTCGTTGCGGTCGCTCGCCCGACCGCGCAGCACCACGCTGGCGCTGCGAAAGACCTCGTCGCCCTCGAGCGGTTTGCTAAGGGTCACATCTGGCGCGTTGTTGACGACGTTGAGCGTCATGCGTTCGGTGGTGGTCGCGCCGCCGCTGTCCGTCGCGGTGACGGTGATGATGCGCTTACCCAAGGTCGTGAAGGTGCGGGTGACGCTGTAGCCGCTGCCGAGCGGACCGTCCACATCCGAGGTCCATCTCACGGTACAGCAGGGGAAGGCGTCTTCGAAGTCTTGCACCTCGGCGCTGAGCGACAGCTCGACGTTGAGGGGCACATCTCCGCTGGCGCCGAGGGTGATGCTGGGCGGCACGTTGCCGAGCGCGGCCCGGACCGCGCCGAGCGCGTTGACGTAGCGCCCCACGTTGGGGTCGGGGCTGGGGTGCGCCGTGTTCATGAGGATGTCTTCGACCGCGCCCGCGCTGAGCCCTGGGTTCGCCGCCCAGATGAGCGCCGCGACGCCAGCGGCAAAAGGCGACGAGAAGCTGGTGCCGCTCAACACCTGGACCTGGTTGCCGGGCGAGGCGGGGTCGGGGCCGAGCCAGAGCGTGTAAGGCGCGAAGATGTCCACCTGATCGCCGCCGTAGTTTGAACCACTTGCCCGGTTCTTGGAGTTGCCGCCCAGGCCGCCGACGCAAATGACGCCCGCGTTCTCGCAGGGGGTGTGCCAGGTCCGCTCCCAGCACACCCCGAGGGTGCAGCCTTCGGCGTCCACGTTCTTGCCCTCGTTGCCCGCCGCCGCGAACAGCAGCATTCCCGTCGTGCGAAGCGCCGCCGTCGTCGCCTCGAAGGGCAAGACGCTCCAGGCCGCGTACCAGGGCACGGGCGCGCCGTAACTCATGTTGGCGATTTTGGCCCCGGCGGTGCCCGCGTCGAACAGGGCCCTCATCGAGGTGAAGAAGTCGTAGAGCGTAAACACGATGACGGGCTGGGCAACCGGCCCGGCAGGGCCGGCAGCGCCGTACTGGTTGTCCGGCAGCCCCATCGCCGCGCTGACGACCTGCGTGCCGTGCCAGGGGCAAGTGTTGCCACCGCTACAGGAGAGCAGGTTCTTCGTGCCGATGGCGTTTGTCAAGGGAACGTTGGTCCGCGCGATATAGCCGCCCTGCCAATCGGCGTCGGGCTGAAAGCCCATGTCGAGCACGGCCAGCTTGACGCGGTTGCCGAGCTTCCCGGCCAAATCCAGCGCCCGCCACGCCTCGGCCACGCCGATGTCTTGCACGCTTGCGGAGCCCGAGCTGTGCGAAGGCCAGCGGAAGGCGTCCGGGGTGTAGGCGACACCGGCGAGAGCAGGGCCGCTCGGCGCTTCCAGCGAGGTTCTGTCGCGGAACTGTGCCCCGCTGCCGACCCAGTTCATGCCGACGTCGAGCCCATCTGCGGCTTCAGCGCTGGCAGCGGCGATGAGGTCGAGGCCAGCCTGGCTCGAGACCTTGTAGCCCCCGGTCGCCGTGGTCGCGGTCGGCTCGAGCGCCAGGTGGAGCGCCCGCAGGTCTTGCGCGAGCCGCGACGTGTCCGCAGCCGAGGCGTCTATGCGGATGAGGTGCTGCTTGGGCAGGCCGCTCACCGCGGCCCCGCTCGGGTCGAAGGTCTTCAGCACCGTCCCGTTCCAGCGCGCCACGAACGCCTGCACCTGCGCGTCGTCGTCGGACTGGAGCCAGACTTCGTTCGCCACAAACTCGGCTTGGCTGCTGTCGTCGCCGGTCACTGCCGCTACCGGGCGCGGCTTGCCGTCCTCGAAGCCGGGCAGGGCGGCGACGGGGGGTTGGATGGCTGGGTCGACGGTGAGGCTTATGGCGGGAGGGTCGATGGAGGGAGGGTCGATGGTGAGGGTGGCTGTGCTGGTTATGTCCGTGCCCGCAAGGGCGGCGGTGAGGGTGGAGGTGGTGCTGCTCGTAACGCCGGCGGGCGGGGTGTAGAGGGTGGTGAGGCCGGTCTTGGGGGCAATGCTGCCGGGACCGGACAGCGACCACGTCACCGCGCTGCTGCTGCTGGTGGCGGTGGCGGTGAAGCTTACCGCTGGACCGCCAGCAGTAACCGCCGCCGCGTCTGGAGTGATGATGACCGTGGGCGCTAGCGGGCTCGTAACGCTGAGGCTTAAGTTAGCTTCTGAACGCAGGCTTCCACTTGTGCCGGTCACCGTCAGGGAAGTTGGTCCGCCCACAGCGGCGTCGTTGCCGGCGGCAAGGGTCAGCGTGCCGCTGGCTGCTCCCGCCGGGATGGTCAGGGGCGCGGCGCTGATGCCGACCGGCGGGTTTGCGAGCGTGACGGTCACCGGCGCGTCAAAGCCGTCGCTTGAGGTGACGCTGAGGGTGACTTCGGCGCTCGAGCCCTGCTGCACGGTCAGCTCGGGGTTGGGCAGCGAGAGCGTGAAGGAGCCTGGGGTTGAGCCGGAGCAGGCGCTGAGCATGAGGGCGAGCAGCATGCCGGGTATGAGGGTGCGGGTTGGCTTCATAGGTAATCGTTCTTCTCCTATCTGTATGAAGGGCTCGAGTCTCTAGCCCGGTAGTGGGGTGCGCTGGTGGGGAAGTACACCAGCGCCCCGCACCGCTAAAGTCAAAGGTGCTCGAGGGGATAGTACAGCCACACGGCGAAGGTTATACCTTCTCATCAAATGGATGGCTGATAGCTGTTTGAACGTAGCTTAGGGCTTTGTATTCATACGCCTCTTCTCCTTTACAAAAGCTTGCTTTGACAAACGCCATTAGATGTTACGAACGTCCTCTCCTTTCTCTCCTCTCGGAGTGAGTTAGCCATAGTAGGGGCGTATTGCAATACGCCCCT
>JALZLY010000312.1 GCA_030858465.1 Deinococcota bacterium | reverse complement strand
GTCCTCCATGGCGTTCTTGACGACGCCGGGCGTCAGCTGAGTGATGCCCCGGCTGTCCTCCCGGACGGTATCCCACTCGAGCGCCGGGTCGAAGGCGAGCCGGGCGAGGATGGTCAGCTTGTGGGCGGCGTCTATGCCGCTCACGTCCAGGCCGGGGTCGGCCTCGGCGTAGCCCAGGCGCTGCGCCTCGGCCAAGGCCTCCTCGAAGGAGACGCCCGCCTCGAGCCCGCTCAGGATGTGGTTGCAGGTGCCGTTCAAGATGGCGTGGAGTTCGACCGGACGCGAGCCGCGGAGGGCGCCGCTCAAGGGGCCGATCGCGGGCGTTCCCGCCATCACCGCCGCCTCGAAGTGCAGCCGGCCCGCCCTGAGGTGCGGCTCGAAGGCCGGCCACTCCTGTGCCAGGACGGCCTTGTTGGCGGTCACCACCCTTTTGCCCAGCTCGAGCGCCCGCAGCATCAGCTCGCCGGCGGGTTCGGTGCCGCCCATCAGCTCGACGATCACCTCGGCTTTCCCTATCACCTCGTCGGCGTCGGTGGTGAGCCTCCCGCCGAGGTCGGCGCCGCGCGGCTTATCGGGATCGCGCACGAGGGCGCTCACGAGCTCCAGGCCCAGCTCGTCTCGCTCCAAGATCAGCCCGGCCACCGCCGCGCCGACGGTACCCGCGCCCAAGAGGCCGACATGAATGCGTCTGGTCATGAAAGCGAGGATAGCACGCGACCTGGTATACTGACGCGCTTGCCTTGGCGTAGCCAGGGGATGAAATTGAAGATTAAAAATTGAAGATTGAACATTTTGAATTTTGAATCTTCAATTTTTAATTTTTCTGGAGACTTTAATGTTAGGAATCGGTATCGTCGGCTTGCCCAACGTGGGCAAGAGCACGCTGTTCAACGCCATCACCCGGGCCGGTGCCCTGGCCGCCAACTATCCCTTCGCCACCATCGACAAGAACGTCGGTATGGTGGCGGTGCCCGACGAGCGGCTCGTCGCCCTCCGCGATGTCTTCACCAAGGGCGAGCGGGTGCCGCCGGTGATTCCCACCACCGTCGAGTTCGTGGACATCGCCGGACTGGTCAAGGGCGCCAGCCGGGGCGAGGGTTTGGGCAACCAGTTCTTGGCCAACATCCGCGAGGTTTCGGCCGTCGCCCACGTGGTGCGCTGCTTTGACGACCCCGGCGTCATCCACGTGGCGGGCGAGATCGATCCGCTGAGCGACGTCGAGACTATCGACACCGAACTGGCCCTGGCCGACATCGCCTCCCTGGAGAAGCGGCTCGAGAAGCTCCGCCGCAGCGCCCGCGTCGACAAGGAGGACGCGCTCGTCGTGGAGGCCGCCGAAAGGCTCATGGCCAGGCTCTCCGAAGGGGTGCCCGCCCGCCTCACGGGTATCGACTTGCCCAAGGACTTCAACCTGCTCACCGCCAAGCCGGTCGTCTACGTCTGCAACGTGCCCGAGACCGACGTGGTGAGCGGCAACGCGCACTCACAAAAGGTCCGCGCCCTGGCCGAGAGCGAGGGCGCCGAAGTGGTCCTCATCTCGGCGCGCATCGAGCAGGAACTAGGCGAGCTGAGCGAGGAGGAGGCGGGCGAGTTCTTGCAGGATTTCGGCCTCACCGAGCCCGGCCTCAACCGGCTCATCCGGGTGGGCTACAAGGCTTTGGGACTCATCACCTTCATCACCGCGGGTGAAAAGGAGGTGCGCGCCTGGACGGTCGCGGAGGGCAGCAAGGCGCCGCGGGCCGCGGGCGTCATCCACAGCGACTTCGAGCGCGGCTTTATCCGCGCCGAGGTGATCCGCTGGGACAAACTGGTCGAGGCCGGGGGACTGGTCGCCGCCAAAGGCAAGGGCTGGGTGCGCACCGAGGGCAAGGACTACGTCATGCAAGACGGCGACGTGATGAACGTGCTGTTCAACGTCTAGGAGGCGTGCAGGCCCCGGTGCTGGTTTTAGTAGGAGTCAGCGTCGGGTGCCGCTGGAAACCGCCCTCAAAGAAAAACCGGCTGCTCGAAAGAGCAGCCGGTTCTACGTCATTAAAGATCGCTTGGCCAAACTGGCCAAACACTCAGCACTTGCTGTAGCTGGCCTGCGACTTTCGTGAAGAGCCAGCACCGGCGCAACAAGACCGACAACAAACACTCAGCACTTGCTGTAGCTGGCCTGCGACTGCTGCAGGAGGCTCCGCAACCGCTTTAGGAGCGTCTGCGTCTCTAGAAGCGCGCGCTCGAGCGTCTCCGCGTCGCGGCTCGATTTGGCGGCCTCGATGTGCATCTCGATGATGTTGAGTTCCGATGTGAGCATCTCGGGCACGCCGAAGTTGAACCGCGCCTCCGTCTCACAGAGCGTTTGCAACTCGTGCCAGCTCAGGTCGATATGCTCGTGTAAGCGCCCGAGTTTCACCCCGTACCCCCTACCTTCAGTGGGCGCCTCGGCGCCCCAAAGGTCCTCATGGCCCCAAAGGTCCTCATGCACTGTCAGTTTAGCAGGAGACGGCTGAGAATAGTCTGAGGCGCTTAAGCTTCCCTTCATCTTGCCCTGACCTCTTGCCCGACCTCTTGCTCCGAAGCCTCCTCTTGCTCCGAAGCCTCTCGCCGGGCAAGGGGGCGAGGCTTGCAAAATCCAAAAGACCGCCCTTGTTATACTCGAGCATGGCAGCATCCCCCACCTCCTACCCCTACACCTCCTACCCCTACACCTCCTATCCCTACGGCGCGCTCCCGCGGGCGGACGGTATCCGCTTTCACGTCTGGGCGCCCGAAGCGAGCCGAGTCGAGGTCGTGCTCGAGCCGGACGGCCGGGCGCTCGAGATGACCGCGGTCGGCGACGGCCACTTCGAGCTTCTCACCGACCGGGCCGGGGTCGGCAGCCTCTACACCTACCGCCCGGACGGCGGCCCCAGCTTTCCCGACCCCGCCTCGCGCTACCAGCCCCAGGGCGTCCACGGGCCCTCGCAGGTGGTGGACCCAGCCGCCTACGCCTGGCGGACCACGGACTGGCCCGGGCTCGAGCTAAAGGAGCACGTCTACTACGAGCTCCACGTCGGCACCTTCACCCCGGAGGGCAGTTTCGACGCTGCCCGCCGCAAGCTGCCCTACCTGAAAGAGCTCGGCGTAAGCGTGGTCGAGCTCATGCCCGTCGCCGACTTTCCCGGCGAGCGCAACTGGGGCTATGACCCCTCGGCCCTCTACGCGCCGTCTCGGGCCTACGGGACGCCCGAGGATCTCAAGCGGCTCATCGACGAGGCGCACGGACTGGGCTTGGCGGTGTTCCTGGACGTCATCTACAACCACTTCGGCCCCGACGGCGCCTACGCCGTGGCCCTGAGCCCGCTCTTTTTCACCGACCGGTATAAGACCCCCTGGGGCCAGGCCATCAACTTGGACGGCGAGGGGGGTGACAGCGTGCAGAGCTTTTTTCTCGAGAACGCCCTCTACTGGCTGCGCGACTTTCGCTTCGACGGCCTCAGGCTCGACGCCACCTTCGCGCTCTATGACGAGAACGAGCCGCACTTTCTCGCCAAGCTCGCCGATGCCGTGGCCGCGCTACCCGGCCCCCGCCGTTATCTCGTCGCCGAGGACCACCGCAACCTCGCCAAAGTCTTTAAGCCCACCAGCGAGGGTGGCTACGGCATGGACGGCGGCTGGGCGGACGACTTCCACCACCAGATCAGGAGCATCTTAGCGGGCGACAACGCGTCTTACTTCAGGGACTTCACCGATTCGACGGAGGAGCTCGCCGCCACCCTGCGCCAAGGCTGGTTCTACACCGGCCAGCACTCCGAGCACAAGGGCGGCCCGCGCGGCTCCGATCCGGCTGGGCTGCCTTACGAATCCTTTGTGTTCTGCATCCAGAACCACGATCAGGTCGGCAACCGTCCGCAGGGCACGCGTCTTGGGGACGATGTTTCCCTGGACGCGTACCGGGCGGCGACGGCGGTTCTCCTCTTCGCCCCCGAGACGCCGCTGCTCTTCATGGGCCAGGAGTGGGCGGCGACGAGCCCGTTCATCTTCTTCACCGATCACAACGAGGAGCTGGGCAGGCTGGTCAGCGAGGGCCGCAAGGAGGAGTTCAGCGACTTTCCCGACTTTACCGGCGAGGTGCCCGACCCCCAGGACCCACAGAGCTTCGAAGGGAGCAAGCTCGACTGGGGTGAGCTCGAGAGGACGCC
Source organism: Deinococcota bacterium (assembly GCA_030858465.1). Taxonomy (NCBI): domain Bacteria; kingdom Thermotogati; phylum Deinococcota; species Deinococcota bacterium. The sequence goes on along the minus strand of JALZLY010000312.1, from coordinate 357 downwards.
GCACAGGGAGATGCTCGACTACTACAAGGACCTCCTCGCCCTGCGCCCCAGGCTCGGCGGTGACTTCACCGCCGAGAGCCCGGTTCAAGGCGGCCTGGTGATGACCAGGGGCGGGCACGTCCTCCTGGTGGCCTTGCGGGGCGGGGTGACGCTCGAGCTGCCGCCGCGCGCGCGCGTGGTCTGGCACAGCGAGGAAGACCGTTACACGGGCGAACCCGCCGCGCCCGAGGTAGCCGGGGGGAAAGTTGCCTTCGCCCGGCCCGCCGCCGCCTTGGCGGAACTGGAGAGCTAGCGTGAACGCCAGCTACCGGCTTCAGTTGCACCCCGGCTTCGACTTCGAGGCGGCCAGGGAGGTAT
>JALZLY010000311.1 GCA_030858465.1 Deinococcota bacterium | reverse complement strand
GCGTAGTGAGGAACGAACGAAGCTGTAGGCGGTCGGGTGCAGCGCCTTGTTCTGCTGCTTGTTGTGGACTTTCTCCTGCTGTCATGACTTGCGTGACCGACGAACCATAACAAAATCCACACCCGTTTCGACACCCGAATCAACGCAAAAATGTTTCTCTGCGACTTTTTCAAAGCCGTATCTCTCGTAAAATCGCTGCGCTCGCTCATTGTCTTCCCAAACATCAAGGAAGATATTGGAATTGGTTGCCAAGAGTGAATGAGTGAGTGCTGTATCCATCAACTGAGACCCTATACCGCGATTCTGATAAGGTGCCAAAACGTAAAGGCGGCGAATTTCCTTATCATGGGGATGAAAGACAAACGAAGCAGTTTTCACGATGTGTTCCTGCTCGATGTGGGATTCGCCAAATTGCACAAACCCGATAATCTCATCTTCAACGCAGGTAAGTAGAAACACATCCTTCAAGAGCGATTCACCGATTTTTTCGGGTGAGAGATGATTTTTGAGATGTGCTTCCAAATCAGCGAAGGCCATTGAATGCCCAAATGCCGTCGCGTAAGTCTGCTTTGCTAAAACTGAAAGAGCGTCCACATCGTTTGGTTTGGCTTCTCTGATATGTATTTCCATTATACGCATTATAGAGTAATTTTTCGATGAGGCTTCATCCAAGCCGCGCGCGAGCAGCAGAACTAGGAGTTAAGTACCCATGCAAAAGAAATTGTGAAGGCTGCTCCCCTTGCCCTCGGCAGATTGTGGCTCTTAGCCCTGAGAATTTCACAAAAACTTTTGTTTAGGTGCTTATACGGCATGTGACGGATAACGCCACTATAGGGGGTGTCATATTGCACCATTTGTTCGTAGGCATTCGCAAAAACGTTATTCACCAAAAACCTCTCCTTTCATGAATGAGGTGAGGCAAGTTATTCGCTTGAAGCTACCTGAGCCCAAGTACAGAGATGTCCTACCCCTACTACATCCTTGATGATAGCCGGTTTCACGGCAAAAGACATCCATGCCAATTGGGCATTGCCGACATCCGTGGCTATCTGACCCATTTGGCAGGTGACAAGCATGTAGCTGCTTCCACCCAGAACCTAGCCCTTTCGGCCTTGTTTCTCTATCAAGAGGTCCTTCGCTTTCAGGTACCCTTTATCGAGGGGGTTGAATGGGCCAGGCGTCCCAAAAGGTTGCCAAGCGTCTTAACGCGCGACGAGGCGAGACGTATTTTGAAGCATACTGACGGTGTCCGGGGTTTGATTCTGAGGCTGCTCTACGGAACGGGTATGCGCCTTGAAGGGCTGCGGCTCAGGGTGAAGGATGTCGAGTTTGCTGATTTGAGCATCGTTGTGCGCGACGGCAAGGCAAACAAGGACCGCATCACCATGCTGCCGGAAGCGCTTGTGCCTGCTTTACAAGAGCAGTTGCGGCACGCGAGCAACCTGCATGGGCTCGACTTGGCCGAAGGTTGCGGCGAGGTCGAAATGCCCCACGCGTTAGCGCGAAAGTATCCACAAGCCGTTCGTTCATGGGCGTGGCAGTACGTGTTTCCCTCAGAGAGACGTTCTACTGACCCTCGCTCCGGTCGGCAGGGACGGCATCACATCTATCCGAATACCATTCAACGCGCTATGAAAGAGGGGATGAGCGCGGCTGGGGTGCTTACACCTGCTGAGCTTTATGGTTGAAGGTCTTGAACTTGAGGAGGTCGCAGAGCTTGATTCGAGTTAGGGTATATTTGGAACTGCTGGTGGCGCTGAACCGCTTCTTGACCCCACCTCCCGCCCGTGCTAGAGTTTCATGGTTATCGCGGCGGTTGCATAAGTAAAAGGCCACCTCGCTTCACCCCAACGATGATGCAGCTCGTTCCCACCCGCTCCCGACCTTAGACGCCGCCCCGGCGGCGAGCTCGCGTGCCGACGGCACGCGAGTCGGCAGTGGCAGCCAGGCTCGAGCTTTTTTCATGCCCAAGCCTTCCAGGAGACAACATGACAAACCGTAAAACCATCAACAAGGTCGTTCTCGCCTACTCGGGCGGCCTCGACACCTCGGTCATCCTCAAGTGGATCAAGGATGTCTACGGCGCCGAGGTGATCGCCTTCACCGCCGATATCGGCCAGGGTGAGGAGGTCGAGGCGGCGAGGCGTAAGGCCCTCGCCACGGGCGCCGCCAAGGCCTACGCCGTGGACTTGCAGCGCGAGTTCGCCCAGGACTTCGTCTTTCCGGTCCTGCGCGCGGGCGCGGTCTATGAAAGTTATTACCTGCTGGGCACCTCCTTCGCGCGGCCGCTGATCGCCCGCGAGATGGTCGACATCGCCCGGCGCGAAGGCGCCGATGCGGTCGCCCACGGCGCCACCGGCAAGGGCAACGATCAGGTTCGCTTCGAGCTCTCGGCTTACGCGCTCGCGCCCGACATCGAGGTGATCGCCCCCTGGCGCGAGTGGGAGCTGCGCGGCCGCGAGGACTGCATCGCCTACGCTCGGGAGCACGGCATCGAGGTGCCGGTGACCAAGGAAAAGCCCTACTCGACCGACGCCAACCTCTTTCATGTCTCCTACGAGGGCGGCATTCTCGAGGACCCCTGGGCCGCCCCGCCCAAGGACATGTGGAAGCTCACCGTGGACCCCGAGGACGCCCCGGATGAGCCCGAGAGTGTCCTGGTGGACTTCGAGGCGGGCAATCCGGTAGCCCTGAACGGCAGGAGGCTCGAGCCCGCCCTGCTCCTCGAAGAGGCCAACGCCCTCGCCGGCAGGCACGGCGTCGGCCGCGTCGACATCGTCGAGAACCGCTTTGTCGGCATGAAGTCGCGTGGCTGCTACGAGACGCCCGGCGGGACGCTCCTCTACCACGCCCACAAGGCCGTCGAGTCCTTGACGCTCGACCGCCAGGTGGTGCAGCTTCGCGACGAGCTCGTGCCCAAGTACGCCAGCATGGTCTACAACGGCTTCTGGTACGCGCCCGAGCGCGAGGTGCTGCAGCGGCTCATGGACGACCTCCAGCGCCCGGTGACGGGCACCGCCCGGCTCAAGCTCTACAAGGGCGGCCTCAGCGTGACCGGCCGCCAGGCCGCCAGCAGCCTCTACCGCCAGGACGTGGCGACCTTCGAGCGCGACGAGGTCTACAAGCAGGGTGACGCCGAAGGCTTCATCAAACTGAACGCCCTGCGCCTCAAGATAGCGGCGCAACTGAAGGTGGGCCGGGTCGAAGAGAAGTTGCCGGTCGGCCAGGATGTTTGAGGTGGCGCCGGCTTCCCAGGGACAAGGCCCGGCACTGGCCGAGCGGAAGACGGTGCCCTCGGCGGCGGCCTTGCGCGTGGCCAGGCTGGCCGACACGCCCGCCATCGCCGCGCTCTACCGCGAGGCCGGAGGTCAGGAGGTGACCGCCCCCCCGGTCGCGGACTGGCTCGAGCACGGCGGCGCCCTGGTCATGGAGAGCGCCGAGGGCGTGATCGTCTCGGCCCTGCGCTGGCGCGAGGAGAGGGGCGGCTGGCGGCTCGACCGGCTCGCCACGCTGGAAGGCTACCGCGGCCAGGGCTTCGGCCGCTGGCTGATGACCAGGGTCGAGGCCCTGGCGATCAAGGAGAACGTCCCGCTGCTCTCGCTCGAGCTGGGCAGCGCGCATGACGAAGGGCTCGCCTACTACCGGCGCATGGGTTACCGCCAGGAGAGCACGCCCGGCAGCGCCTGCCTGCGCCTGAGCAAGCGCCTGGGCGGCACCTGGCAGGTCAAGAGGGACTAGGGTCTGGGGGCTAGGGGCCAGAGAACCCCGAGTCGCGAATCGAGGTAAAATCCGTGAGCAACGATATCTCAAAGCCGCAAGGCGGGCGCATGTGGGGCGGGCGCTTTACGGCGTCCACCGACGAGCTCGTCTTGCGCTTCAATGCCTCGGTGAGCTTCGACAAGCGCCTGGCCCTGCAAGACATCCAGGGTTCGGTCGCCCACGCGACCATGCTGGGCGAGACGGGCATCTTGAGCGCGGACGAGGCAGCGCGCATCGTCGAGGGCTTGCACGCGCTCGAGCACGAGGTCCGCGCGGGCGACTTCGAGTGGAAGGTCGAGCTCGAGGACGTGCATATGAACCTGGAGCGCGCCCTGACCGAGCGCGTCGGGCCGGTGGGCGGCAAGCTCCACAGCGCCAGAAGCCGCAACGACCAGGTGGCGACCGATTTTCGCCTGTGGCTGCGCGAGGAGAGCCTGGCGCTCATCGGGCTGTTTTCGCGGCTGCGGCAGGTGCTGGTCGACTGCGCCGAGCGGCACCTGGGCGTCGTCATGCCCGGCTACACCCACCTGCAAGTCGCCCAGCCCGTCCTCTTCTCGCACCATTTGCTCGCCTACTATGAGATGTTCGGCCGCGACCAGGAGAGGCTTGAAGATTCGCTCAAGCGCCTCAACGTCTCGCCGCTGGGCGCCGGGGCGCTGGCGGGCACCACCTTTCCCATCGACAGAGCGCGGACCGCCAGCCTGCTGGGCTTCGACCGCCCGGCGGCCAACTCGCTCGACGCCGTCTCCGACCGCGACTTCGCGCTCGAGTTCCTGGGGGTCGCCAGCATCGCCATGATGCACCTGTCGAGGCTCAGCGAAGAGCTCATCCTCTGGTCCAGCCAGGAGTTCTCGTTCGTCAGCCTGCCCGACTCGCACACCACCGGCAGCTCGATCATGCCGCAGAAAAAGAACCCCGACGTCTGCGAGCTCGTGCGCGGCAAGACGGGCCGCGTCTACGGCAGCCTGACGGCGCTGCTGACCGTCATGAAGGGCCTGCCGCTCGCCTACAACAAGGACATGCAGGAGGACAAGGAGGGCGTCTTCGACGCCGTCGACACCCTGGGGGTAGCGCTCCGGCTCTACGCCGACATGCTGCCCAGGCTAGAGGTCCACGAGGCGAGGACCCGCGACGCCGCGGGCCGGGCCTACAGCAACGCCACCGACCTCGCCGACTACCTGGCCACCAAGGGTCTGCCCTTCCGCGAGGCCCACGAGGTCGTCGGCAAGCTGGTCGCTCAGGGGCTCGAGGAGGGCAAGGACCTCGGCGAACTCGACCTTGCGACCATGCAGGGGGCGAGCGCGCTTATCGAAGAGGACGTGTACGGGGTGCTCGAGTTGGACAGCGTCGTCGGCCGGCGCGAGTCCTACGGCGGCACCGCCGCAGGCCAGGTCCGCAGCCAGATCGAGCGGGCGAGAGCGACGCTCGGATCAGGAGATCATCATGGCAACCACTGAGGCAATCACCAAAACAATTACCGAGACAACCCCTGACGTGGGCGGGCCGTCGTCTGCAACCCAGGCGGCTGGACAGCTCACCATCCGCCCCGCTCGAGCCGAGGACGTGCCGGAGGTCTTCGCGCTGATCGGCCTCTGGGCCGCGCAGGGCAAGATGCTGGTGCGCCCCATGCAGACCATCTTCGAGAACCTGCGCGACTTTTTTGTCGCTGAACTGGAGAGCGAGGAGGGCGCGGAGTTCGCGGGCTGCGCCGCCTTGCACGTTCTCTGGGGCGACATCGCCGAGGTGCGCGGGCTCGCCGTCAAGCCGGGCGTCACCGGGAGCGGCGTGGGCAGGAAGCTGGTGGCGGCCTGCGAGGCGGAGGCGCGGCGCATCGGCATCCCCACGCTCTTTGCCTGGACCTATTCGGTGGGCTTTTTCGAAAGGTGCGGCTTTGGGCTCATCGACAAGACGAGGGAGCTCCACCCCAGGGTCTGGTCGGAGTGTTTGCGCTGCCCCTTCTTCGTGGGCTGCAACGAGAACGGCATGGTCAAATCGCTTCCCGGCGTGCCCACGCCCAAGAACCTGCCCGAGCCGCCGCCCGCGCAGGTGCCGCCGGGCATCCGCTGAGAGGCGCCCTGTGAAGAATTAGTGCTGCCGGCTGGACCGCGCGTGTTACCTTGACGCTCAGCTGTCGCCCACGTCCTCTACCCTGCACGCCGACTTCTGATGTCTCGCCCCGTGCGGCAGCCCACCTTGCGCTCGGCGGCCGCGGCGCCCCGCCACCTGCCCATCACCTAGACGCGGGTGAGGACGTGCTAGCGTCTGGGGTGGTGAAACGTCGGTGAAAAAACTCGAGCCCAGGTCCTACCGCGTCCACGTGCTCATCTGCCGCGGCAAGAGCTGCCGCGAGGAGGGCAGCGAGGAGGTCGCCAGGGCCTTGCGCGGCGAGGTCAGACGCTTGGGCGCCCACGACATCCGCATCAGCCGCTCCTTTTGTCTGGGCCAGTGCAGCAGGAGCTGCGTGGTGGCCGCCGAAGGGCCAAAAGGAGCGCGCTGGTGGGGCGAGGTCAGTCCCAAGGCGGCGCGCAAGCTGGCCGCCAAACTGGCCAAGAGGGCTAAAGGGCAAGGGGGCTAAAGGGCGGCCACAGCTCGGCAAGCTGGCTGAGACGGGCTAGCCGAGGTCGAAACGTTCGGCCGCTGCGGACCCGCGCTCGAGCTTGACCCAGAGCCGCGCCAGCCTGATCAGACCGCCGTAGAGCCGCTTCACGTCGCGCTCCAGGTCCGCCGCGGTCGCCCGGCCGGCGTGGGGGCAGAGGTTGCCGGTGAGCTCTTCGACAGGGGCCTCCAGGGTATGGAGCAGCCAGGGACGGGCCGTGACCGCCGTCTGCCAGCGGGGGTGATCGGCGACGGCCCGGCCCAGGCGCTCGAGCTCGAAGAGCGCCCGCCGCCGGTCGTTGATCAGTGCGTATCTGCGCTTGTTGCGTTCGCCGGCGGTCCTTGTCTCGTCGCCGGCTTCGGTCCAAAAAACTTCGTCCACGCTCATACTATAGGTGAAAGATATCTCAATGTCTAGCGATCTGGTCAAGATTGCAAAACCATCGGAGGGCCCCTAGGAGCCCTCCGGAGGGGCAGATACTTATTTGCCTTGCAGGTGGGACTCGAGGAAGTAGAGGTCCTTATCGACTACCCGGGTGATCTCGATGTACATGTCCTCGGTGGTCGGGTCGTCCAGCTCGGCGGCGCGGCGGCTGGCGGCGCGGCTCGAGGCCGCGTAGGCGGCGTAGCGGTCAACGAGCAGCTTGAGGTGCTCCTCGCCCTGGGCAGCCTCCGCCGGAAACTCCGCGAGCGTCGAGTTGGCGGCGGCCATGCGCGCCGTGCCCAGGGCCACGCCACCCAAAGAGGTGACCCGCTCGGCGATCACGTCGACAAAGGGCTCGACCGAAGCGGCGAGCTCGTCGAAGAGCTTGTGGAGCTGGTAGAAGTGGATACCCTTGACGTTCCAGTGGGCCTGCTTCGTCTGGCTGTAGAGGTCGAAGGTGTCGGCGAGCTGCTGGTTGGAGAGGTCGGTGAGCTCGCGGCGGGCCTCGAGGGAAAGATCGATCTCGGTCTTGTAGAGGTGCTTGGTGCCGGTTGTCTTCGTCCGTGCCATGGTATGCTTCCTTTCATCATCTAAATCGGAATGATTCCGAAAAGTCTGAGTAGAGTCTAACGCTTGCCTGCTCGAACTTCAAGTCGAGGCGAACTCGAGCCATTTTAGCCAGCCCCCAGGGAAAACTCGGCGGGATGGCTTGCAATCCGCTCGGCAAGGCCGGTCAGCCGAGCAGCTGCGCTCTGACATACGCCAGGGCCTCGGCTGTGCCGCCGGGGCGGCTGCCACTGCCTTGCGCCAACTCCGCCCTGCCCCCTCCCCGGCCCGCCACGAAGGGGAGCGCGAGCGCGAGGAGGGCCTTCATGTCCGCCTCAACCCTCTCGCCTCTGGCGAAGAGAAGCTGGGCCCTGCCGGCCTGGGGACTGGCCAGGAGTACGATCACGTCGTCCTCCCGCGCGAGCGCCTGCACCAGGGGCTTGAGCAGGTCGGCGTCCTCCGGGGGGAGGGTGTGGGCGACGACCCGGCCATAGCGGCCCTTCTCCGCCTGCGCCAAGAGCCTCACGGCGACCTCGGCGGCGTGCCTGCTCTGCACGCCGCCGAGGTCGTGCCTGACCTTCCCCAGCTCGCTTTGCAGGGCGGCCACGCGCTCCGGCAGCTCCTCGACGCCCACGCTGAGCGAGGTCGCCAGGCCGTAGGCGAGGCGGTGCTTGAGCGAGTAGTCCGCTATAGCTTCCAGACCACAGCGAAAGTGTACCCGCGCCAGCTCTGCTTTGACGCGCTCCAAGCGCAGGAGCTTGACGGGCGCGGCCTCGGCGGTGCTGCGCAGATGGGTGCCGCCGCAGGCCGACAGCTCCCAATCGCCCATTGCAACGAGCCTGACGAGGCCCGCGACCTGGGGCGAGCGGCGCGGGGAGTAGCCTTTGAGGTCCTCCGAGGCAAGCTCGAAGGCCTCGATGGGATAGTTCGCATAGGCCGCCTCGTTGACCACACGCTCGGCGGCCGCCAAGTCCTCGTCCTCCGGCCCGCCCGCGAGGTCGAGCGTGCAGACCGGCCCCGACAGGCTGACCGCTTGCGTCGCGAACACCGGGTTCACCCGCACGAAGGCCTGGGACAGGAGGTGCTGGCCGCTGTGGCGCTGCATGTGCCGGTAGCGGCGCGGCCAGTCGATCTTACCCGCTACCGTCTCGCCCGCCTGCAAGGGGTCGCCCTCGAGGAGATGCCAGACCCTGTCGCCCTCGTTCCTGACGTCCAGCACCCGCCGGCCCTTCAGCGTGCCCAGGTCGTGAGGCTGGCCGCCCGCGCGGGGATAGAAGAGTGTGCGCCCCAGCAGGATCCAGTGGCCGTCCTCGGCCTCGCGGACCTTCAAGACCTCGCTCTCGAAGCTCGTCTGGTAGGGCTGCTCTCGGTAGAGGCGCTCGGTAGCCATACTCACAAGGGGTCAAGTCTAGCATCCGCGTCAGGTCGGTAAGCTGGAGCATGCTCCAGCGCGGGCTTTCCCGCTAGAGTTTGGCTACCCGCTTCCGAGCACGGGACCGATCAGGCCGCAAAGGGGAGTATGGAGAAATCACCGTTCGTCTACCACCAGCCCGACTTCGACCAAGCCGACTTCGACGAGGTCGGCGACTGCACCTTCGACGACCACGTCGGCGAAATCATCCGCCACCTCGGCGAGGACGTGACGCGCGAAGGGCTCAGGGGGACGCCCCAGCGCGTCGAGCGCTCCTTGCGCTTCTTGACCAGCGGCTACGGCCTGAGTCTCGAGGAGGTGGTGGGCGGCGCGCTCTTTGCGGCCGAGGGCTCGGAGATGGTGGTGGTCAAAAACCTCGAGTTCTACAGCATCTGCGAGCACCACATGTTGCCCTTTTTCGGCAAGGCGCATATCGGCTACATCCCCGAAAGGACCATCCTGGGCCTCAGCAAGTTCGCCCGGGTGGTGGATGTGTTCGCCCGGCGCATGCAGCTCCAGGAGCGGATGACGACTCAGATCGCGGACGCCTTGGGAGACATCTTGAAACCCAAGGGCGTGGCGGTGGTCACCGAGGCCAGCCACCTCTGCATGATGATGCGCGGCGTCGAGAAGCAGGGCTCGAGCACCATTACCAGCGCGATGCGCGGGGCCTTTAAAGACAGCGCGATTACCCGGCAGGAGTTTCTCGAGGCCATCCGCTAGCGAGCTAGGGCGACAAAGCGCAGGCGCTCGCCGGGCCTGAGCTGCGCCACCCGCGGCAGGTCGCCCGGGTGGATGATGGCC
>JALZLY010000310.1 GCA_030858465.1 Deinococcota bacterium | reverse complement strand
CCGCCAAGGAGAAGGCGAAGCGGATAAAGTAGTCGCCGACGCCCGAGACCTGCAAAAAGGCCGAGAAGACGACGAAGAGCACCAGATAGGTGGCGGAGACCTGGGTGGTCACCCCGAAGACGCCGTTGAGGCTGTAGATATAGGTAAAGAGGCGCTCGGGGCTGTAGCCCCGGTGCTCGAGCACGCCCGGCAGGTAGGGCCCCAAAAAGCCGTAGGCGATAAAAATCAGCGCCAGGATCGGCAGCGCCAAGCCCAGGGTGCGCCGGGTCAGCTCGAGCACCAGCAAGAGGCCGATGACCGCGACCACGTAGTCCATCGTCTGCGGGACCACGCCGACGCGAAAGAGAAGGCTCTGCAAGTTGGCGTAGATATAGTAGGCGCAGTACAAGCTGGCCCCGATCAAGACCCAGTCTAGAAGCGGCACCCGCTTGTTCTCCCGAGCGCTCGACCAGCCGGCGAAGAGCGCGAAGCCCAAGGCCGAGGCCAAGGCCAGGTGGACGCTGCGAAAAACCCAGGGATCGATGGCGTAGATATTGAGCACGTAGATATGAAAGAGGACAAAGCCGACGGCCAGGGCGTAAAAAATATAGTGCTGCCAGCTAAGCAGGCTGCGCTCGTTGGGGAGTTTGTCCTCGATAAAGGCGGCGTCGGCCGCGATGTTGGCGATGCGTGGATCAGGGTCAGGAACCACGGGCTTATCGGGTTGTGCCATGTACAGTTCTCCTTATGATCTCACGAGACAAGGTAGGCCTGTAACTGTATGTCTATAGTAAACCGTGTACCTGTACACAGTAGGACACCGGAATCCGCACGTTTGCTCTAGGGCTTGCCGGTGAGAACCGGCAAGCCCGTGAAGGTGGTCCCTTGCAGAGGAGCGTGAGGGACCACCGTAGTAATTAGTTGCCGGCGGCGGGGCTGTATTCCGGGGGGATGAGGGCTTCGGGAATAGAAATGCCGATCTCCTCGAAGTAGCGAATCGCGCCGGGATGCAGCCACAAGAACGCGTTGTTGGGGAGCATGTTTTCCGGCACCGTTTCCTCGGCCGACTGGTGGGTGTCGATCAGGAACTGCTGGTTCTCGAGCACCGTCTTGACCATCTCGTAGACGAAGTCTTCGGGCAGGTCGGCGTGGCCGATGGCGACGTTGTACATGCCGACCGTCACCAGATCCTCGTCCAGGCTGGTGTAGGCGCTGGCGGGAATGGTGTCCGGACCCAGGTAGAAGAAGGCCTCCAAAAGCTGTTCTTGTTGCTCCTCGTCGAAGGTGAAGATGTTGGCGCTGCGCTGCGCTTCGATCTCCAAAAAGGAGGCGATGGGGATGCCCGCGGCAAAGGCGAAGCCGTCTATTTGCCCGTCCATGAGCTGCGAGGCCAGGTCGCTGGCGCCCGCCTGTCTCACCCGGATGTCGATGCCGAGCTGCTCGAAAAAGCGCGGGAAGTAGGTGCCGGGGGTGCCGCCCGCGGGGCCGACGCCGACCGCGCGGCCCTGCAGGCCTTCGATGGTGTCGATGCCCGAGCCCGCCAGGGTGATGATGTGAAAGGGGGTGCCGTACATGGGGAAGAGCGCGCGCACGTCGCGCATCTCCACGCCGCCGGTCCAGTCGCCCTCGCCGGTCCAGCCCTCCCAGGCCGGGCCCATGGTGACCATGCCCAGCTCGACGTTCTGGTTCTGCACTAAGAGCATGTTCTGGTTGGGGCCGCCGGTCACCTCGGTGCTGGTGGAGACGCCCAGTTCCTGCTGGATAAGATTGGCCCAGCCGCCGCCGTAGATGAAGTAGGTGCCGCCCACCGAGGCGGTGCCGATGGTGAGCGAGCTCGGCCAGCCCTCGCGCTGGGCCGTGGCGCTAGCGAGCAGCAGCGCCGCTATGAGGAGTGTCAGTGTTCTAAACGGTCTTGCCATGTCTCAACCTTTCGATCTTCTTGAATTGTGCCTAGTACTCGTACCTAGTCCGCACCGCGCCTGCACCTTGTCCGCGGCGCTTGGATCATGAGCCTGGCTCACGGTTTGCAGGCTGGAGTCCACTAGCCCTCTGGGCTCTTCGCTTCATCGGTCTCGGCGACCACCTCCTCCCGGCTTGCTTCTAAGAGTTGACGTGCCCAGCGTACCACAGGCGGGTCGATCATCTCATCCCCCAGCCGCAGGGCGCCGCCCGCCTCCACGCCCGCGGCCGCTCGGACGATGCGCCGGGCTCGCTCGAGTTCGTCGCTACTCGGCGCAAAGGCCTCCCTGACCGGGGCGAGCTGCTTGGGGTGAACGAGCAGCTTGCCGCCAAAGCCCAGCGCGCGCGCGAGCTTGGCGTCGCGGACGAGCCCCGCCTCGTCCTCGAGCTTGGGCCAGACCCCGTCGATGGGCGGCTCGAGCCCCGCCGCCCGGCTGCAGCTCACCAGCCGCGCGCGGGCGTAGAGGAGCGCCTCGCCGTCGGGCGACCAGCTCGCGCCGATATCGGCCAGAAAGTCGAGCGAGCCGAAGGCCAAGCGCTCCACTCCGGCGTGAGCCCTGGCCAGGGCGAGCGCCTCCTCCACGCCCAGCGCGCTCTCGACGAGGGCGATGAGTGGGAAGCCCGCCTCGGCGCAAGCCTCGACGTCCTCTGGACCCTCCGCCTTGGCGAGCATGACGGCGCCCACACGCAGGCCGCGCAAGGCCGGCAGGTCCGCGGCGAAGGCTTCACTCCTCGCGCCGTTCACGCGCACTATGATGAGAGGG